>DASSWG010000015.1:0-3672 GCA_035705295.1 Flavobacteriaceae bacterium | reverse complement strand
CGAAAAATGCCCAAAATGCCCAAATCCCAAAGAAGAAACCTCTAAAATCAAAAAAAATCAGTTCAAAAAATTGAGAGGAATTTTTGTCAAGGAATTTTAACTTCAAATAATCACAAAAAGGCCTTACTTCTGAATATGCCTTTGTAAAAAAAAGCCCCTTTGGGGTTTGGGGCTTATGTGGGTGATACTGGGTTCGAACCAGTGACCCCTACCTTGTCGAGGTAGTGCTCTGAACCAACTGAGCTAATCACCCTAATACAAAAAAAAGGCTCCCGCTTTCGCGGGAGTTTTTGTGGGCAATGAGGGATTCGAACCCCCGACCCCCTCGGTGTAAACGAGGTGCTCTGAACCAACTGAGCTAATTGCCCCTCGCGCTGATTGCGGATGCAAATATACTCCAAAATCCCGTTTTACAAAATAATCTTTTCAAAAAAACTTAAATTATTTCCGCCACGGTGAACGTGCTGCCGCCCACAAATATCAAATCATTTTTTGTTGCGTTGGCAAGCGCTTCCAGATAGGCTTTTTTTACCGATCCGTAAAGGTTTCCTTTTAATCCGTATGCCGATGCGTTTTCTTTTAAAACGGTAGCTTCCATTCCTCGTGGAATATTGGGCTTGCAGAAATAATAGGTTGCGTTTTTGGGGAACAAAGGCAAAATTCGGCTTAGGTCTTTGTCGTTTACAACGCCCAACACAATGTGCAACTTTTCAAAATTTTCTTCCAAAAGTTGTTGCAGCACGTATTTCAACCCATCTTGATTGTGCGCGGTGTCGCAAACCACTTTGGGATTTCCTTGAAGCACATCCCATCTTCCGCGCAGTTTAGTGTTTTCAACCACCTTGTTCATTCCGTTGAAAATATGGTCTTCGGAAATTTTCCAGCCCAAGCTTTGTGCTACTTCAATGGTTTGCAAGACGGTTTGCTTGTTTTTTTGTTGGTATTTTCCTTTTAAATCGGAAGGGTATTCTTGAAAAACTCCCGTTTTGGAAAAATGGATTGGGGCTTCTTTTTTCAAAGCAGTATCTTGAAAAATCGGAGTGGTTTCGGGGTGGATTTCCCCAATGACCACCGGGGTTTTTTGCTTGATGATTCCGGCTTTTTCTTTTGCGATTTCAACTAAACTTTCTCCCAGAAATTGCGTGTGGTCCAAACCGATATTCGTGATGACCGAAATTTCGGGGGAAATAATATTTGTGGAGTCCAGTCGGCCGCCCATTCCCACTTCGATGATTGCAATGTCCACTTTTTCCGTGGCAAAATAATCGAACGCCATGCCGACGGTCATTTCAAAAAAAGAAAGTTGGTGTTGCTCCAAAAATGTTTTTTGCTTCCCAATAAAATCGACTACAAATTTTTTGGAAACTTCTTTTCCGTTTATTTTGATGCGTTCCCGAAAATCTTTTAGATGGGGTGAAGTGTATAAACCGGTTTTGTAGCCGGCTTCTTGAAAAATGGAAGCCAGCATGTGGCTTACGGATCCTTTTCCGTTGGTGCCGCCCACATGGATACTTTTGAATTTTCGTTCCGGGTTTCCCAGTTTTTCAGCAAAAAGCAAGGTGTTGGAGAGGTCTTTTTTGAAAGCAATTTTTCCCTGCCGTTGGTACATTGGCAATTGTTGGAACATCCACTCCAAAGTTTCTGGATAGTTCATCATCGGGCTATTCCGAAATTTTGAACTCATAGATGATGGTGCCAACTTGTTTGATCGGTGCGTTTGAATCGGGGTTGAATTTTGTGGCCAAAGCGGCGCGTTTCGCAGGATTGGTGAGGCACGGATCACTGTTGGTGGTTCCTTTCACGCCCGGAACGGCTTTGATAACGTTTCCTTGCCGATCGACTTCGATGCGCACCACCACGATGCCCGATTGGTTGCAATCCTGCATAAAGGTTTTTTTGTTCAAGGCTTTTCTCCCGCCCAAGCGGTAATTTCCGTCGCCGTCCAAACCTTTTCCGCTTCCGTAATATGCTTCCGCGTCCAAACTTCCATTGGGGTCGCCTTTGTCGCCCCCTTGTTGGTCGTTGCCTTCGCCTTGATTTTCTTCACCAGCTTTTTCCGGACCATTGATGAGGTTTTCCAAGGCTTCGGAGGTTTCTTTGTCGGGTTTGGGCTCTGGAACGGGTTCTTTGACCGGCTCTTTCACAGGTTCTTCCACTTCCGGTGTTGGTTTTTCCTCCTTCTTTTCTTCGATCACCGGTGCTTCTACGGTTTCTTGCGTAGCCACTTCTTCGGTGATCGTTGGGGTTTCTTCCACCGGTTCGGGTGGGGTGGGAGGGTTTTGGTTTTCAACGGGAGCGGATTCAACAGGTTTCGTGGGCTGCACATCGCCCGAACCGATTGGTGAGGTGCCAAAATTCACGGCGATTCCTTTTTCCAATGGCGGGTCCAAATATTTAAAACCAAACAACAACAAAAGCAACAGCAAAACCACGTGCAATGCAATTGTGATCGCCATTGATTTTTTTTCGTGTTTGGTTTCGAGCAAAGCCATTGAATTGAAAAAAGGTTATTAATTAATAAGTTATTCGTTATTAGGTTGTAAACTCAAGACCGGGTTTAATTATTTTACTGATTGAATTTGCTTCTCCGTTAGATTACCTAAATAATTAAAATAAAAAAGTGTCATATCGAGCCTCGCCGTCAGACAGGCGCAGTCGAGGTGCCTTAACCTTCGAGTGCGCTCAGGGAAACAAAATTTGATATTGGATGTTATATTGGATAATCATTTAACTCAATAACTAATAACCCAGTAACTCAAAGTTTATTTTGGTTTTACGGCCAATACCAATTTGTACCCGTTTCGGTTGGCAATGTCCATCACACTGACCGCTTTTTCGATCGGGACGCCTTGTTCGGCCCGCAAAATAATGGTTGGATCTTCAGTGCCCGATAATTTTTCTTTCAGTAAACTTTCCAAACTGCTGAAATTCACTTTTTCCGAATCCATGTACACCTCCAAATCTTTGGTGATGCTCACCGAAACATTTTGCACATTGGAGGTTTTTCCGGTAGCGTTCGGTAAAAGTAAATCCAAGGCTTCGGGCGTGATCGCTGGAGAAGTCAGCATAAAGAAAATCAACAGCAAAAAAACAATATCCGTCATGGAGGCCATGCTGAATTCCGCGCTTACTTTATTTCTGTTCCTTAAATTCATTTTTTAGGCCGGTTCGTTCAACAAATCCAAAAAGTCAACTGCGGTGGCTTCCATTTGGTGCACCACTTTGTCGGTTTTTACCACCAAATGGTTGTAGCCGATGTAGGCGATAATCCCGACGATCAAACCGGCAACGGTCGTGGTCATTGCGGTATAAATTCCTTCTGCCAACAAGCCCATTTCGGCCTGTCCGCCACTGGTGGCCAGTTCGTGAAATGCAATTACCATACCGATCACGGTTCCCAAGAACCCGATCATCGGCGCGGCCCCGGAAATGGTGGCCAATACGCTCACGTTTTTTTCGAGTTTGTACACTTCAAGCCTTCCTGCGTTTTCAATGGCGGTGTTGATGTCTTCCAATGGGCTTCCGATTCTGGAAATTCCTTTTTCGGTCAAGCGGGCAACGGGCGAATTTTCTTGTGCGCAGCGTATTTTTGCCGCTTCAATATTTCCGTTGGCAACATTGTCTTTTATTTGGAGCATGAAATTTTTGTCGGTTTTGGAAGATGCTTTGATG
>DASSWG010000014.1:0-4547 GCA_035705295.1 Flavobacteriaceae bacterium | reverse complement strand
ATGTTCGCATTGTACATGTTCGGGAGTTTGTTGGAAGATTACCTGGGCCAAAAACGTTTTTTGTTTCTTTATTTTTCTTCGGGTTTGGGCGCTGCGGGACTGCAAATTTTATTCAGTTACGTGGGTTTTCAATCGGCATACGATGCGTATTTGCAAGCCGGGGTTTCGCCTGAACAAATTCAACAAATCCTCATTGACGGCCAGTCTCCATTATTTAATGGAATAACCAGAGAAACAGCTTCTCAGTTATTGGATACCTATTTCACGCCAATGGTCGGCGCTTCGGGTGCAATTTTTGGTGTGTTGGCGGCTTTTGCGTTGATTTACCCGAATTTGCCCTTGTACATTATGTTCATTCCAATTCCCATTAAATCCAAATATTTGATCGGTGGGTATTTTGCGTTGAATGTTTTTTCGGCCGTTTCCGGCATCACGGTTTTGGGACCATCGAACACCGCCTATTGGGCGCACATTGGCGGCGCGGTGATAGGCTTTATCACCATGTGGGTTTGGAAAAAAGATCAGTTTAAACAAAATCGGTGGAATTAATGCAGACCTGGCAGCAAAAATTACGGTACAAATACAACACGGCCACGGTGCTGGAAAAACTCATCGCGGTCAATGTGCTGCTTTTTGTGTTTGTTTTCTTGTTGAAAACCATTGCGTTCCTCTTTCAATTACCTTCGGGTTTTTTGTTGCAATGGTTGGTTTTTCCGAAGGAAATCGGCGAATTTATTTATAAACCTTGGACGATCATCACCTATGCCTTTTTGCATGCGGGGGTTTTTCACATTCTGTCGAATATGTTGATTCTCTATTTTTCCGGGATCTATTTTTTGAATTATTTTTCACCGAAACGTTTGCTGAGCTATTATTTTTTGGGCGCGATCGCCGGCGCGGTTGTGTATATGCTCAGTTATAATTTGTTCCCGGCTTTTGCGGGGGTTGGAAAATCCTATTTGATCGGCGCCTCGGCTTCGGTGATGGCCATTTTGGTCGGAATCGCGGCCCATATTCCGAATATGCGGATTCGATTAATGTTTCTGGGAAGTTTAAAATTCTGGTGGATCGCCGCTTTTTTGGTGGTGCTGGACGTGATCCAAATTCCGTTCGGAAATCCGGGCGGGCATTTGGCACATTTGGGCGGCGCTTTGTTGGGCTACGTTTACACCACACAATTTGCGGCGAAACACAAAGAAACCGGTTTTGAAAAAATGATGGATCAACTTGCGGGGTTTTTCTCTGGAAAAAAGAAAAGTCCGTTGAAAACCGTTCACCGTAACAAAACCCGAAAATCGAACCAATCAAGCGCGCAACGAAAAAACGAACATCAACAAAAAATCGATTCCATTTTGGATAAAATCAGCAGTAGTGGTTATGACAGCTTAACCAAAGAAGAGAAAGATTTTTTGTTTCAAGCCGGAAAGGAAAATTAAAAATGAAAAAACTTTCGTGGATCGATAAAATCATTTTTTTGGTGAACTCGCTTTTTGCGTTCGCTTTGTTGCTGGCTTATATTTTGCCGTTTGTGCCTCCAAGTTTTTTTCCCTTTTTGTCCTTGCTGAGCTTGGGCGTTCCTTTCTTGATCATTGTGAATTTTCTTTTTTTGGTTTTTTGGGCAATTCGCCTAAAACGCCAAGCATTGTTGTCGTTGATCGTTTTGTTGATCGGGCTGCACCACGTATTTTCTTTGTTCAGTTTTTCGTCGGAAACCCCAAAAAGTTCAGCAAAGGAAATTTCGATAATGAGCTACAACGTGCATTTGTTCAACAAATATCGATGGATCGAAAAAGACAGCATTCCGCAACAGATAAAGGATTTTGTGAAACAAGAAGCGCCCGATATTTTGTGCGTTCAAGATTATTTTAAAACCGATTCCATTTCCTTCGATCTTTTTCCCTATTCCTACGTTCAAACCAAAGGAAAAAACACGACTTCTGGGCAAGCGATTTTTTCCAATTTCCCAATTATCAACAAAGGTTCGCTCGATTTTCCGAACACCTTCAACAATGCCATTTTTGCCGACATTGCTTTGGAAAATGATACCATTCGGGTGTTCAATGTGCATTTGGAATCGCTGAAAATCATTCCGGAAGAAGTTTTGGAAAAAGAAGTGAGTGAAAAATTGATCCACCGCGTGGGCCAAGCTTTTGTGATGCAACAAAAACAAACTGAACGTTTGCTGAAAACCATCGAAAACACGCCCTATAAAAGTGTGATTTGTGCCGATATGAACAATTCTGCGTTTTCCTATGTTTATCGAAAAATAGAAAATCGAGGGTTCAAAGATGCTTTCAAAGAAGCCGGAAACGGTTTTGGAAAAACCTATGATTTTGATTTTATTCCGCTCCGGATCGACATGATTTTTGTGGAAAATCCTATCCGCGTCACCGATTTTAAAAATTACGAGGTGCAACTTTCGGACCACTATCCGGTGATGGCGAGGTTCGAGTTGTAGCCAATTTTATATCTGTCATGTCACATCCGAGCGCAGTCGAGATGCTAAATTCCAAATTCAACCCTCATTTTTCAAATGTTCCAAAGCCGCCGGCCCCTCGTTAAAAATTAAATCCAAAACGGACAAATTTTTCAAAAAACCATGTTTTTCCTCGAAAACCTGTGCGTAGCGGGTTTGGTTTTTTGGGTGTTCACGCTTGGAAACGATCAAATTGCGCAGATCGGTGCAATTTTCGGGATGTTCCATGTATTCGGTGGTTTTTGAAAAGGAAATATCCAAAGAAAGCGCTGCGAGCACCACTTCCAAACAGTGATAATTGAAATCCAATAAATAAACTTGTTTTTGTTCGTAAAGTGGGGCAAAATCATCTTCGTAATATTCAAAGAAAGGGGAAGTCCGGTAAGCGGTTTGCAACGAACGCCAATGATCGCGCTGCCAATGAAAATTGTTTTCTATTTTCACTTCTTTGTACAATTGGTGTTCCCCATCGTTATGTGCATGTTGCACCGGGATATTCAGCAATAATTTCCCATTGGCACCGTAAATATATTGCCGGTTGCGATAGGTTTGTTTTTGGTAATTGTCTTCGTTTTCAAAAATGACTTCATCGGCTTTTGCGAAAGCGACAAACTGGTCAATCGGGCCGAAATAGGCGGGGTGCAGTAAAATATTGGTCATTTCTCCAATTTTCGATTTCCCGTTCTTACTTTTTTTGTCTTTGCGGCTCTGTGCCTTTGCGAGAGGTTATCTATTTTTTCGTACGCTTCCTAAAATAACTATAAGCGATCCAAAGCACGACCGCGATCAAGAAATAGTAGAAATAGGAAATCGGTTTTCCTTCGCCATGAACGGTGGTGAAAAGCCGTTCCCACCGAATGCTGTTGAAAAACCCGTCGCCGCGACTGTCCCAACTCATCCAAATGAACACTGGTTTTCCGACAATATGATTTTCCGGAACGTAGCCCCAGTAACGGCTGTCGGCGCTTCGGTGGCGATTGTCGCCCATCATCCAATAATAATTTTGTTTGAAGGTGTAGTTGTTCAACGGCTTTCCGTTCAAATAAACTTGTGAACCTTTTACCGAAAGTTCGTTTTCGATGTTCATTTCCTTTCCCTCATACACTTCGATAATTTGTCGGTAGAATGGGAGGGAAGCCGGGGTTATTTCAACGCTCGCGCCTTCTTCGGGAATATAGATCGGGCCGAAATTATCGCGGTTCCATGCAAAATCGCCATATTTCGGGAAAATACCGTTTTCCGCTTTTCCGGTCGTATCGATTATTTTTGTCGCGGAAGCCACGTTCGGGTGATTTTTGAACTGTTCAATTTCATCTTCGGAAATTGCGGTGAACAAAAATTCACGCTTGGGTTGGTTGATCATCCCCACCGGATCGGTAATGTCGTAACGTTCGTACAAATACTTTGGTCGGAAGCCTTGTCCGTTTCCTATTATTTTATAAGAAGTTTGCGGTTTCGCGCGTCCGGGCAATTCCAAAGGTTCGTTGTTGATGTAAATTTGCCCGTTGTTAATTTCCAATGAATCCCCCGCAACGCCAACAGCGCGTTTTACGTAATTGGATTTTTTATCGATGGGTTTGTAGTAATATTCAGGGCCCGTGTAGAAAAAGTAGGGAACCGTGTCCGCCGGCCAGTTGAAAACCACAATATCGTTGCGTTCCACTTCTTCAAATCCGGGCAAACGAAAATAGGGGAGTTGTGGCCAATCGAGGTACGACTGAACGCCGACGCCCGGAATGGTGTCATGCACCATCGGAAAAGCAACCGTCGTCATCGGAACGCGCGCGCCGTAATTGATTTTGCTCACGAATAAAAAGTCGCCCACCAACAAGGTTTTTTCCATGGAAGAGGTGGGAATCGTATAGGGCTGAATAAAGTACGTGTGCACAATGGTCGCGGCCACGACGGCGAACAAAATGGAACTCACCCATTCGCCAAGGTTGGTGCGCGGTTTTAAACTTCTGTTTTCAATATAAGGATCGTTGGTCGCATAATTCACATAAAAAATATACAACCCAAAAGTGATCAGTACCAAAAAAGTGTCCATTTTGGAATTTCTGCCGAAACTGCG
>DASSWG010000013.1:0-13148 GCA_035705295.1 Flavobacteriaceae bacterium | reverse complement strand
GCAAGTTCGATCTGTATTCCTTCAAACACAAATTCATCCGAATATACTAAATTACGGTACGAAACCCCAAAATCATACGACCAAGGGCCTTCGTTCTGCAAGCTGATTTCAATTTCCGGTTCGGCCAAAATGGGAAGTTCGTTCTGCGAAAACACCTTGGTGTTCGAAAAAAGAATAAACGCGAACAATGCGCTAAAAGGGAGGAATTTCCTGAACAACATCTAATTGAAAAGTTTACAAAAGAGCTTGTTTTATGCCCTTTTTCTAGAAATGGCGAAAATACACAACTTTTAATTAACGAAAAAACAACTTTTTTCTAACCTTGTCGGGTAAAAAATAGGGCTTTCGTTCAAAGTTGCGGATGCCGAAAACAATCGATAGTATGGTCGTTTACCATTCCGGTTGCTTGCATGTGCGCATAAATCACGGTGGAACCCACAAATTTGAACCCGCGCTTTTTCAAGTCTTTGCTTAGTTTATCGCTCAACGCGGTGGTTGCGGGAACTTCTTTGTTGGTTTCCCAAACGTTTTTAATGGGTTTTCCGTCCACAAAACCCCAAATGTAGTTGCTGAAACTGCCGAATTCCCCTTGAATTTTTATAAACGCCTGCGCGTTGCTCACCGCCGCGCGAACTTTCAGTTTGTTTCGGATAATCCCAGGGTTTTGGAGCAGTTCTTGAATTTTATCTTCGGAATAATGAGCGATTTTTTTATAATCGAAGCCATCAAAAGCTTTGCGGAAATTTTCGCGTTTGCGCAAAATGGTAATCCAACTCAAGCCCGCCTGAAAAGTTTCCAAAATCAAAAATTCGAACAATTTTCGATCGTCATATACCGGAACGCCCCATTCTTGATCGTGATAGGTTTCGTACAATTCATCGCCCCTGCACCAACTGCACCTTTGATTTTCTGGAAGAATCGGATTTTTGGAATTAATGTTTCCCATTGATGTTAAAAAATCAGTTTCCTATCGGAAAATTAAACAAAACTTTTCTGGTTCTATGTTGTTTTGAGTGGTTAAAAACAATAATATTAATTTCTCGCGGCCCCGAAGTCTCGGGGCAAAGTGCCTCGCTGCGTATCGCTGCGAAACCGTCGCGTTCGTTGCGTGAAATTCATTACGGGAATTAACCCACTATATTCAACATAGAGCCACTTTTCTTTTCAATAAATTTATCAAAATCTCAGAATTACTCATTATCGGAGGCAAACCACTCCGCAAAACTAGTTTCGGTTTCCTGAAGTTTCAATGAAAAAAGCCGAACGCTTTTGGGAAGACGTTGCTGAATTTTTTCGGCAAAATCGATGGTCATTTGTTCGCTCGTGGGCTGGTAATCGACCAAAATCACATTGTGGTCGCGGTTTTCCAGTTCTTTCGCCAATTCCAAATGGGGCGTGTTTTTATTGAAAACCACCGCATGGTCGAATTTATCGACAATTTCTTCTTTCACAATTTTTTTCAAATCGCCAAAATCGATCACCATTCCATATTTCACATGGTTGGAATCGTTGATTGGTTCACCGATCACCGTCACGTTCAATTTGTAACTGTGTCCGTGCACGTTGCGGCACTTTCCGTCGTAACCGTACAAGGCGTGGCCGGTTTCAAAAGAAAATTGTTTGGTGATGCGGATGTTGCTCATTTTTTTCGAAAAGTTGTTCTGCCAACAAAGTTACAAAGATCAAGGCAAATTTTTGAATTGGAAAATAATTCATAAAAACAGAACCGAAAAGCAATAAAAAGAAAAAGCGGGAATTGCTTTTCCGAAAAAATCCATATCTTTAAAATTGTTCCCAAAAAACGGTTGCTCACATGGAATTCATCGATTACTACAAATTGTTGGGGTTGGACAAAAATGCTTCCGCCCAGGAAATAAAAAAAGCCTACCGGAAATTGGCGCGGAAACACCATCCTGATTTGAATCCGAACGATCAGGAGGCCCAAAATAAATTTCAACAAATCAACGAAGCGCACGAAGTGTTGAGCGACCCCGAAAAAAAGAAAAAATACGATAAATACGGGAAAGATTGGAAACATGCGGATGAGTTCGAGAAAGCCGGATACGACCCGCGGCAACAACAATACCAAGGAAGAACCGCCGGGCAACAAGGTTTTGGCGGCCAGCAAAGTTATGGCGAATATTCCGAGGAGGATTTTTCGGAATTTTTCAACTCCATGTTCGGTGGCGGCGGTTTTTCGGGCGGCGGTGGCCGCACAAAATTCAAAGGCCAAGATTTCAATGCCGAACTGCGATTGAATTTGACCGATGTGTTTCGTTCGCAAAAACAAACCTTGACCGTGAACGGAAAACAAATTCGACTGACCATTCCGGCGGGGATCGAAAACGGGCAAACCATCAAAATCAAGGGGCACGGCGGCGAAGGAATGAACGGCGGTCCCAAAGGCGACCTGTACATCACCTTCAATATTTTGAACAATACCGCATTCAAACGCGACGGCAGCAACCTATACAAAGAAGTAGATCTTGATTTTTACAAAGCCATTTTGGGGGGTGAAATCACCGTGGATACTTTTGATGGAAAAGTAAAACTCAAAATAAAACCCGAAACCCAAAACGGAACCAAAGTGAAGTTGAAAGGAAAAGGGTTTCCTGTCTATAAAAAAGAGGGGCAATTTGGCGATCTCTATATTTCCTATCGCGTTAAAATGCCCGAAAAATTGACCCAAAAAGAAAAAGAACTGTTCGAAGAACTCGCTAAACTACGTTAAAAATGGAAAATTCAAACCTCATTGCCGTAAAAGCTTTTTGCCACAGCCACGAGATCGAAACAGCGTTTATTTATTCCATTTATGAAATTGGGCTGATCGATTTGGTGAAAACCGAAGAAGATGATTTCATTGAAGAAGTCCAACTTTCCGATTTGGAAAAAACCGTGCGCCTGCACAAAGATTTACATATCAACAGTGAAGGAATCGCCGCTGTTTTCGACCTCTTGCAACAAATGGAATTCCTCCAAAAAAAAGTCACCGCCTTGCAAAACCGATTGGAAATCTATGAAAATCCGACCGATTTGTGAGCGGGATTTTTGCTGAATTTTTTCAAGCATGCGAGTTTGACTTTTTTGTAATTTTGCACGGATATTCCTCCAATAACTTCTTGGCGGGATTTTCCTGAAAGAATGGATGACGCACAGCTTTTTGAACAGCTGGATTTTATTGAAAATCCGGTTTTTGAAAGGATCATTTCCGATTTACAAGAAAAAAAATACAGCATCACCGATGATTTTTTTGATTTGCCCGAAGTGAAAGCACTTCGAACTTCCCTATTGAAAAAATTGGAGGAAGAACGTTTCAAAAAAGCCGCCATTGGAAACAAAACCAATGAATTGACCGAAAAAAAAGTACGGGGCGATTTTATTTTTTGGTTGAACGAAAATGAAAAAACCACTGCCGAAACCCATTTTTTTTCAAAAATAAACGCCTTGATCGCTTATTTGAACCGCACGTGTTTTATGGGTATTTTGCATAAAGAATTCCATTATGCCCTTTACCCGAAAGGCACTTTTTACAAACGCCATTTGGACGTTTTTCAAAACGACGATCGGCGAAAACTATCGCTTGTTTGCTATTTGAACGATGCTTCGTGGAAAAAAGAAAATGGCGGCGAACTGGTGTTGTATTTGAATAAAAATGGTCACGGGCACTCGGGCGAAATGCCCAAATCCATTTATCCGCTCCCGGGCCGGATGGTGATTTTTGAAAGCCAAGTCTTGGAACACGAAGTGAAACCCGTATTGCAATCGGAACGGCTAAGCATCACCGGCTGGCTGAAAACCCGCTAATTTTCAGTTTTTTCGTTTTTTTTCTTTCTTACATATATGGAATATCCGATCACAATTATCAAAATTGCCAAGACCCCAAGAATGTACCAAAAATTGTCCTCGATAAAATATTGCAAAGTATATTCACCAAATTGCTGGTCGGGCCGGGTGGGTTCGGGTTGCGGAAGTTCGGAAGGTTGCTGGTAAAACATTTTTTCTTTAAAGATAGGAAAAAAAGAAGAAACCCGTTTTTGTCTTAGTCGATGAATTTCGGGTTTCTAATTTTCATGCCGGTTATTTCATCTGTTTATTTTTTATTATTTTAGAGGTCAGATGGAACACCCATAATAAAATTCCTGTGTGTCAATCATAATTATCGTGGGTGTTTCATGTATTTTTGTGAAAATTCAAGCCGTTTTTTATGAAAAATATCCTTGTCCCCATTGGATCGTCGCCAAACGCCGGCAGCAACCTGCAATACGCAATCGATTTGGCCCATGAAGTTGACGCCAATGTCTATGTGATTTCGATTTTTCAAGAAATGTCGAAAGTAGGCGGAATGACCAAGGTGAACGCCATTATGAAAGCCGATGTCGAAAAACGCTTGGAAGAAGTGATGGCAAGTGTGGACAAAAAAGAAGTTTCCGTTGTTGCCCATCCCATAAAAGGCGAAGTGATTGATGGAATTATCCGTTTCAACAAACACATTCCGGTCGATTTAATGGTGATTTCGCCCCGAAGCAATGCCATTTCAGAAGAAGTTTATTTGGGGAAAATTTCCGGAAAATTGGTCAAAGAAACCAATATTCCGATTTTGGTGGTACCGGAAGGAAGTATTTTCAAGAAACCAAAAACCATGTTGATGGCGTTCAAAAATGGAAATTTCAACAAGAAAAAAACATTGTCCCCCGTTCGGCAATTTGTTGATTTTTTCAAGATGAAATTGAACGTACTGCACGTGGAAACGCCCGAAACCAGCAAAAACATGAAGCAGGTGAGCGAAAATTTAAAAGCAATCATGAACAACTACGAACAGGTCCAAAACGCCACTACTTTTCAGGCCGTATTGGAATATTTTCACAGTTATGAGCCGGATATTTTGTGTGTGGTACGCAGAAAAAGAGGCTTTTTTCAAAAATTGATGGAAAAAAACGTGATTTTGAAAAAGGAATTCCATACCAGCAAACCTTTGTTGGTGCTACAAGTACAGGAATAAAATTATATTTTTGGAAAGGTTTCGGTTTGTTGGGCTTAATTCCTTATTTTTGCCCACACAATTGCGGTGTTTCTTTTTTGCTGCTAAAAATTGAACGCTGCCAACTTATACATACCGGGGGTTTAGCTCAGTTGGCTAGAGCGTTTGGCTGGCAGCCAAAAGGTCATCGGTTCGAATCCGATATCCTCCACAAACAATGCCCGCTTTTTCGCGGGCATTGTTGTTTTGCCCCACCCGGAATTGCTAAAAGACAATTCCCAAGGAGAGGTAAATAACCCGTTTTTTTACAAACTCAATTTCCCTTTGTCGCCCGAATGCTTTTCTTCGCCCGTCAGGGTCGCTATTCCCAAATGGTACAAAGCTTCGTATTTGTTGGTTTGCGTGTCCCAATAATGGGCTTTTTCCGGAATGAATTTGATCGCCGTCAGTTTTTCTTTTTCGATTTCCTCAAACCAATTATCGGTTTCTTCATCGAAAAGATCTTCCAAAATAGTTTGATCTTGGTTGATTTCCGCATTTCCGGAAACATTCAAAAATTCCATTTTCACTGGGTCGCTGTAAAGCAATTGCACTTTTGGGTCGTGGTGGATTTGTCGGTTGTGCAAACTATCCTTTAGGCTCAAAAACCAAATGTTTCCTTCATCGTCCACTTTTTTGGTGGTCATCGGAACGGCGTTGAGCTCATTTTCGTGCAAACCCGTGATCATCATACAAATTTTGATGTCTTCGGCCAATTCCTTCAATCTGTTTTTGCCTTCGTGTTTTTTAAAATTTCCCGCTTCCATGGCTTTTGGTTTTGTTCATAAAGATAAATCGAAAAGGCACGCGAAGGATTCAAAAAATTGCCAAAAAACCAAAATATTTTGTTAAGTTTTTGGTTTTTTAGCGTATCAAGCTTTTTGAAAAAATTCTTCCACCTCCTTTTCCAAGAAAGGAATTTCGGGGTCGCAAATTTCCAAAATGAGGCTTTTGAGCTTTATTTCAAAATGTTCCAAAGATTCTTGAACGGGAATTTCACTTTTTGAACCTTCGGAATTATCGAAAAATTTCAAAAACCCGCCTTTTAGGTTTTTGAAAGAAATAATACCCGCTTCGCTTTCGGATAACGGATTTTCACGATGTGCCAAATACAGGTAGAACAATACCTGAAACGCTTTTGAATAGTTATAATCTTGAACAAGTTCATCCCAATCGGAAATTTTCAAGGCCGGTGCCTCCACTTTTCCGGTCTTGTAATCGATGATGCGCCGAACCCCGTTGAATTTATCGATCCGATCGGCTTTTCCTTTGATGAAAACCGGAAAATTCAACTCGTCAAAATCAAGTTTCACTTTCATTTCTTTTTCCAAATGAATGATTTCAACCGTGTTTTCCATAATCGATTTTTGTTCGGCCTTCAAAAAATTTCGAACATACCGGTTGGCGATTTTCAAGGCGATCAAATTTTTACCAGTGGTCAAATTTTCCGCGCGGTAATGCTCGCCAAATTGCTTTTGGATTACTGCCGGATATCGTTCCAAAGCTGTTTCGAGGTGGTTTTTGGCCAAAAGATAGGCTTTGTTTTCATTGTTTGTATAAAGTTCTTCAAGGCTGTCGTGAATGACCGTTCCCAAGGTGTTGGCCGCCACGGTTTCTTCGACCATTTCGGTTTCTTTTACGCCCAAAATGTATTTGTTGTAGTAATCTAACGGGTTTCGAACATAGGTCAACAAAGCGGAAGGCGAAAAACCCTTCGCTGCCAATTCTTGTATTTTTTGGAGTATTTCTGGGGTTTTTGAAATGCTTTTCAGTTCATTTTTCAATGAGGGCACGATGGGCAAAACAGAACTTTCCCTAATATTGTGCAAAGCTTGTTTTTCAATTTTCAATTGAGTGATAAAACGGCTTTTTTCTCCGGCGTTCAAGTCGCCCGGAACCGAATTGTAAATCAAATGAACGTTTTTTGCCCGTTGCAACAAACGGTAAAAATGATAGGTGTAAATGGCGTCTTTTTCTTTGTAGGTGGGCAGCCCAAATTCTTTTTTCAAATCGTACGGAACAAAAGAATGCGTGCTTTTTCCAGCCGGAAGCACACCTTCGTTCACCGTGGTGATGATCAGGGTTTCAAAATCCAATAGACGGGTCTCCAACATTCCCATTATTTGCAAACCGCTGAAAGGTGAGCCGCTAAAGTCCAAAGTTTCCGTTTGAATGTTTGCTTTGTAAATTTGGTGCAAGGTTTTGATGCTTTTTACAGGGCTTTCAGCATCGATAAGGTTCAAAAGTTTTTTGAACAAGATGTGAAAATGGAACAAATATTCATTTTGAAGCGGTGCGCCCGGTTGTTTTAGGGTTTCTGTCAATCGGCATAATTTGCCCAGAAATTTCGAAGGTTGGTTTTTATAATTTGAAAAACACAATTCAATGATTTCTTTATTTTCAGGATCTGAAATATCAATTATTTTTTCTTTGGACAAAAAGCTGAAATTTTCCTTTTTGATTGTTTGAAGGATTTTTGTTGTGCTTTTTTTCGAAATGGACACTATTGCCGGATGGTTCAAAATTTCGAACACCTCTTTGTGATAAAAAACAGTTGGGCTAGACACATGGATTTTAAACAACAACTCGAACAAAGAAGCCAAAGGGGTTTTTTCCAAGGGAAGCCCCAAGGTAAGGTTCAAATCGGAGATGTTGTTGGGCAACGAATTTAGGATTACTGGTGCCAATCCTTCGTCCGCCAAAACCACTGCGGTTTTTTCAAGTTCTGCTTCCGAAAGTTTGGAAAGAATGGAACCAACATGCTTAGCTTGGCCAACATTTTTCGGAACTCCTGTGATTTCAATATTTTTCGGGAATTGGTAGTTTTCTTTGATCCAATTGAACGGATTTTTGTTTTCTTGATAGTAGCTCCATGTGGCTTTGTTGTTCCTAATAAAAAAAGAAGCGCCGTGTTGGGCGTCGTCGAAAAAAACTTTGTCGATGTCCCAAAAAATTTCGCCCCGATCGGCATCCAAAATTGTTTCGACGATTTTTTCTTCTGCTTTGTTCAAGGCGTTGAGCCCCGCAAAAATTATTTTTTTCGAATGGCCGTTCAAATACTTGATGGTTTTTTCCGAAGCAATTCTGTATTGCAAACCTTGATAGGCTTTGTTTTCTGCAATGAGTTTATGGGTAAAAGCCGTGTAGTATTCCGGTAATTTTTTCCAAAAATTCAGGTAATTTTTTACCAGTTCCGTTTTTTCTTCCTGTTGGGACCAATGTTTCAAGTCTTGGATGTTGGAAAGATAGCTGAACAAAACTTGCGCATCGATCAAATAACGGTCGGTTTCATTGAAATCGTGGAGCAAAACCTGCGCCCAGCCATAAAAAACATCAAATTCTTCTTGATCGGAAACCGGCGTCAATTTTTGATAAGTTTCATAAAAACTGAAAAGTGAAGAAAGGGTATCCACGGTGGAAAGCCCGGAAATTTCTTCCACAAATTCTTCAATGCTGAAAATTTCGGGTGAAAAAATGCTTTTGTCCAAACGTTCGTTCAACTTCCGAAGAAGGAAGCGCCCCGATCGTTTACTAGGCAAAACAAAAATGGTGTTTTCAAAATTGGTGTCAACGGACACTAAATGTTCGATTACCTCAGCGATAAAACTTTTCATGCCTAAAAATAAAAAAACGCCCCGAAAAACGGGGCGTTTTTACAAATGGTTTTCAAAAAAATCCTATCCTTCGTCAGAAGCGTCAGACATTCCTGGTTTATTTTTTTCCAAAGTAACCTCAACTCGTCTGTTTTGCTGTCTTCCAGCAGCGGTTTTGTTGGTTGCGATTGGATATTTCTCACCATATCCTTCAGAGGTGATTTGACCGGCTTCAATTCCGTGTGTCACCAAATAAGACCTTACGGAAGCGGCTCTTTCCCTTGAAAGTTTTTCGTTGTAAGCTGCGCTTCCGCTACTGTCGGTATGACCGGCAATATGGAAATCCGCACTTGGATATTCTTTCATAATCTCGACAATGGCGTCCAAAGCATCGTAAGATTCTTTGCGAATGCTTGCTTTGTTCAAGTCGAACAAAATTGTTTTTGAATATTCGTTCAACTGGTTGATGACCTCCACGGTTACTTCTGGACAACCGTTGTTGGCAGTGGTACCGGCAACATCAGGACATTGATCATCTTTATCCAACACCCCGTCATTGTCGCGATCTTCAAATGGGCATCCGTTGTTTTCCGCAGGACCGGCTTCATCAGGGCATTCATCTTCGCTGTCTTTGACCCCATCGCCATCGGCATCTGGGCATCCGTTCATTTCTTTAAGACCCGCAACTGTTGGGCACTCATCATCAGGATCGGCCACTCCGTCACCATCGGTGTCGGGGCATCCATTGAATTCAGCCAAACCAGCTTTGTTTGGACAATCATCTTGGCTATCTTGAATTCCGTCACCATCGGTATCGGGACAACCGTCGAATTCAGCCAAACCGGGAGTTTCCGGGCATTTATCTTCATCGTCATAAATTCCGTCACCATCGGTGTCTTTTCCACCGAAAGTAAATGTAACCCCAAGGGAATGTTGAAAATGTGAGTTTATTTCACTGTCATCACTAGTATTCTTCACAGAAGTTTGTAAATTAATCGCAATTTGGTCCGCCGCCCAAAAGTTGATACCAGCAGTACCATTATAGGTTATTGAATTTTCATCATCCAGCCAAACATAACTTCCGCCTACACCCAAATAAGGATCGAACCAGCTATCGGGTGCATTGTACAATTGGTTAAGGCTGTATTTAACGGTAAGATCAACTGAATAATAGGACAAATCATCAACACCGACATCTCCAATTTTGTCTATTCGGTTGATTGTTCCCGCCAATTCTCCAACAAATCCGGAACCAATATACCTACCTACGGAAATTCTGGAAATAGAAGGTAAAATATTCCAGTGGTCTTCATAATTGAAAGCTTCATCAAAAATGGACTCGCCGGCCATTGAACCTGCTCCTGTTCCTGTACCAGTGGGATAAAAATCGACCGCATTGACACCAATGCTTAAGGCCCATGGGTTATTTTCGTCTTGTGCTTGTACAGCTGTTAAACTGAACAAAAACACGAAAGCTGCTAAAAATCTGCTAAGATGTTTCATATTTAATTGTTTTGATTTTTTGGTGTTAATTAAAGCAAAAATAAGTTGTTAATATTTCTCTTCAAAGGTAAATGTAATAAAATTTTCTTAATGAAGCAGACAGGACAAAGATTTTTAATCAACAACCCCCAATTTTTTTCCGATTTTCACAAAAGCCCCGATCGCTTTATCCAATTGTTCCCTAGAGTGTGCCGCCGATAATTGAACCCTTATGCGCGCTTGCCCTTTGGGCACCACGGGGAAGAAAAACCCGATGACATAAATGCCTTCTTCCAACAACATATCGGCCATTTTTTGGGACAACTTGGCATCGTACAACATCACGGGCACAATAGCGGAATCTCCATCGATAATATCAAAACCCGCCGATTTCATCTCTTTTTTGAAATAATTTGTGTTTTCATCCAAATTATTTTTCAAAGAAGTGTCTTTTTCCAACAACTCGAACACTTTAATGGAAGCCCCAACTATTGCGGGAGCCAATGAGTTGGAAAACAAATAGGGCCTGGAGCGTTGGCGCAATAGATCGATAATTTCTTTTTTTCCGGTCGTGTAGCCTCCCATCGCCCCGCCCAAGGCTTTTCCCAAAGTACCGGTGATGATGTCCACACGCCCCATTACTTTTTTCTCTTCCAAGGTTCCTTTTCCCTGAGCGCCGATGAAACCCGTAGCATGGCATTCATCGATCATTACCATTGCATTGTATTTTTCGGCCAAATCGCAAATTGCGTTGAGTGGCGCGACCAATCCGTCCATGGAAAAAACACCGTCGGTCACTATCATTTTAAATCGTGCGCCATTTTCGTCAGCAGCGATCAATTGTTTTTCCAAATCGGCCATATCGCTGTTTTGATAACGATAGCGCGCTGCTTTGCACAAACGGACCCCGTCGATGATGGAAGCGTGGTTCAACGAATCGGAAATAATCGCATCTTCTTTTCCCAACAAGGGTTCAAAAACCCCGCCGTTGGCGTCAAAACAAGCAGCGTACAAAATAGTGTCCTCGGTTTGGTAGAAATCCGCTATTTTTTGCTCCAATTTTTTGTGAATATCTTGGGTCCCACAAATAAACCGGACACTGGACATTCCGTAACCATGCGAGTCCATCGCATCTTTTGCGGCTTGGATCACTTCCGGATGCGAAGAAAGCCCCAAATAATTGTTCGCGCAAAAATTAAGGACTTTTTCTCCGGTATCGATCGTTATTTCCGAGCCTTGCGGCGATGTGATGATGCGTTCTTTTTTATAAAGCCCTTCGGATTTGATGGCGGCTATTTCGTTTTGAAGGTGTTTTTTCAATTTTTCGGCGTACATATTTTTTATTTTTATTGTTGATCTATAGAATCTGTATTGCAAAGCTAAACAATCTTCACGGTTGGCCCGTCATCGATATATACCAATAATTTTTTGTCGATTTCAAATCCCATTTTTCCGATTGCTTGTGCGTAGCGGTTTATTTGTTGTTCGTGCAAAATCGAAAACCCACCTGTTTTGTAATCGATGACCGTTGCCCGATTTTGATCGAAATTGACCCTATCAGGGCGTAAAATCTCTCTTTCATGCAAAATTTCTTTTTCGTTGAAACTTTTTGATTTTGGGTCGAAATATTTTTTCAACAAAGGATGGGTTACGATTTTCAGCACGCTTTTTTCGTATCCCCCGAATTCTTCTCGATCGATCAATCCTTTGTGTAGGATTTCTTCCAAGGCGTTTTCCACATCCGATTCGGTGTAAATCAGTGCCATGATCTCATGCAGCAGGTTCCCTTTGTCAATGGCCAAACCTTGTGGAGTGTTCCATAATTTTCCCGATCGGGTCACCACGTTCAAATTGTGCGAAGCAGGCGAAGAAGAGATAAAGGCTTCCTTCGATACAGGTTCGGGCACTTCCTTTTTTTCAACATTTGGCCCCAATTTTCCAAATTCATAATCCGGTTTGGTTGCGTC
This sequence comes from Flavobacteriaceae bacterium, assembly GCA_035705295.1. Taxonomy (GTDB): domain Bacteria; phylum Bacteroidota; class Bacteroidia; order Flavobacteriales; family Flavobacteriaceae; genus DASSWG01. The sequence continues at coordinate 1,089 of DASSWG010000013.1, read as the reverse complement.
CCATTTTCCGGCCGCTTTCAAAAAATCGATCAAAAAAAGTGAAAAACTATTCGGGATTTTGTCCTTTTTGGAGTTGTCGAATTCCGAAATGATATGCAATTGCTGTGTGGGTCGGGTAAGTGCGACATACAGCATGTCCAACGCGTCGAGTTCTTTTTGGAGCAAAAGTTTTTTGTATTCAGCGGCCGCGTTTTCGCCATAATCCAACAATTTTCGACCAGCGCGCAAATAGGCCATCGGAATGTCGTTCATCGGTGCCTCCAGCGGAACCCAAACCGAATCCAACTTGGTGTCGTCAATTTGATCGTTCACGAACGGATAGATCACAATCGGAAATTCCAGGCCTTTGGCTTTGTGAATGGTCATGATCCGCACCGCATTTTGCCCTTCGGGGGCGCTGATGCTCAATTTCCCTTTTTTGCTTTCCCACGCTTCGACAAAACCCGGAATTCCCCCTTTGTTTTTTTGGGCATGTTCAAACACAAAATCAAGAAAAAATTGAAGGTAGGCATCGGGGTCATTTATCAAATGGAAACTTCGGATCGCATATTCCACCGCATCGTACAAAGGCAAAGTTTGAAAATTTTTCAACTCGAAATCAAAACCGTAAGTTTTCAAAAAATCAAAAAAGTCATTTTCGGAAGTGGCCAATCCCTTTGAAAAAAAACGGTGTTGGCCTTCTTCCACCGGAAAAATTTCCCATAAGGAATAGAGCAGCTCCAATTTCAAATTCTGGTCCGAAAGGTCCAATGTAAACTTGAGCAGGTTGGCAAGAACCCGAACTTTGGGCGAGTTGTCGAGCAACAAAGTTTCGGAAGAAGTGATCGCAATTCCATTTTCACTGAGGTAATTGGCCACGGCGATTCCTTCTTCGTGTTTCCTAACCAAAATGCACATTTGGCTTTTTGAATATTTTTTTTCCTCCAAATTGCGGATGATTTCCACTATTTTTTCAGGATAGGCCTGCATTTTTTCTTCCTTGTTTTCGGCTTCCACAAAAGAAATGTGCACATAACCGCCCGTTGGCAAAGCGGGTTTTTGATGAGCGTTTTCAAAAAGCGCGCGGTGCGGCGCAAAATTCAAATATTG
>DASSWG010000012.1:0-2174 GCA_035705295.1 Flavobacteriaceae bacterium | reverse complement strand
CAGTGTTCAGTCATAATTAACCATAGGTTTACATTTTATAATTAATGTCAGCAAACCTTCTCCTCATTTTCGCCCGCCACCCCGAATTGGGAAAAGTAAAAACCCGTTTGGCAAAAAGCATCGGCGATGAAAAAGCCTTGAAAATTTATAAATTTTTATTGAAGCGCACCCTTTCCATTACCCAAAACCTTCCGATGGATAAAGAAGTTTGGTATGTGGAAGGAGTTCAGGAAAACGATAAGTGGGACCGAAAATTTTTCGACAAGAAAACACAAAAAGGAGAAGATTTGGGCGAACGCATGCAAAACGCTTTTTCCGAAGGTTTTCAAAATGGCTATGAAAAAATTGTGATCGTCGGCACGGATATTTACGACTTGACCGAAAACGATATTCTGTCTGCTTTTGAAAAACTACAAGAAAACGATGTTGTGATCGGCCCAGCGGCGGATGGTGGATATTATTTATTGGGGATGAAAACTTTACGGCCGGAAATTTTTCAGGATAAAAATTGGGGAAGCGGAACGGTTTTAAAAGAAACCTTGGCCGATCTAAACCCGAAAACCTTATTTTTGTTGGAAACCAGACACGATGTGGATGTTTATGAAGATATCGTGGGCATTGATACGTTTAAAATTTTTTTGTAATAACTCTTCAATTATTTTCATATAGAATTTTTTTCAAGAAACACTTAACCAATAACATTTACACCATTAACACAATAATGAAGCACCTTTCACAAACCACTGATTACCTAAAACAAAAAGGTTTTGAAAACCCTGAAATCGGCATCATTCTCGGTACCGGTTTGGGACAATTGCTCGATGAAATCGAAATCATCCAACAAGTAAACTACAACCACATCCCGAATTTCCCCACCGCCACGGTCGAATTCCACAAAGGCCATTTGATTTATGGAAAATTGGAAGGCAAAACCGTCGTGGTGATGCAAGGTCGGTTCCATTTATACGAAGGCTATAGTTTGCGCGACGTCACTTTTCCCGTTCGGGTGATGCGTCAATTGGGCATCAAAAAATTGTTGGTTTCCAATGCCGCTGGCGCCATCAACCTCGATTATAAAAAAGGGGAGTTGATGTTGATTGACGACCACATCAACTTGCAGGGCGGTTCGCCTTTGGCGTTCAAAGACGTTTCAAAATACGGTGAACGTTTTGTGGATATGAGCGCGCCCTACGATGCGGATTTGAATGAAAAATTCGAAAATATTGCTCGGGAGAAAAACATCAAGTTGCACAAAGGCGTTTACGCTTCGGTCGTTGGGCCACAATTGGAAACTCGGGCGGAATATCGTTACCTAAAAATCATCGGCGCCGATGCCGTGGGAATGAGCACCGTGCCGGAAATCATCGTTGCCAACCATTTAAATCTTCCCGTTGCGGCCGTTTCCGTGCTGACCGACGAATGCGACCCAGACAATTTGAAACCGGTGAACATCCAAGAAATTATGGAAGCTGCTTCCCAAGCAGAACCAGAAATGATTGTGCTTTTTAAAGAGTTGATAAAATCAATTTGAAAATGGGGTGATTGAATATTGGAAAGTTGTCCTGCGTCTTATGTCATAAAAGAACTACTCCCGCGAAATCTCCAGCACATCGAATTTCAATATCCCATTCGGCACTTGTACTTCGGCGGTTTCGCCCACTTTTTTGCCCAACAAGCCTTTTCCGATAGGGGAATCGACCGAAATTTTTCCCGATTTCAAGTCGGCTTCGCTTTGCGCCACCAATTTGTAGGTGACCTCCATACCATTGGACTGGTTTTTTATTTTAACGGTGCTGTGCACCAAAGCTTTGGAAGTATCCAATTGCGATTCGTCAATAATCCGCGCATTGGCGACAATATCTTCCAGTTTTGAAATTTTCATTTCCAACATTCCCTGCGCTTCCTTGGCGGCATCGTATTCGGCATTTTCGCTCAAATCGCCCTTGTCGCGCGCTTCGGCGATGGCATTGGAAGCCCGTGGGCGTTCCACGTCCTTCAATTGATTGAGTTCGTCCTTTAATTTTTTCAATCCTTCAGCGGTGTAGTAAGATACTTTGCTCATAACTTCATCGTTTATAAAATACAAACGAATCCCACTCTCGCGGGATTCTTGAACAAATATACTAAATATTCACCAGTTGGGCAATTTATTGTAATTTGCGGATTAAATTTTT
>DASSWG010000011.1:0-37192 GCA_035705295.1 Flavobacteriaceae bacterium | reverse complement strand
TAATCGTCCGTTTCGGTCGAAATTCTTGGATAAACGAACAAATCGCAGCGTTCCAAAATAGCATCGTGGTTTTTCCATTTGTGGAAACTGCGCAAATTGTCTTCGCCCATAATCAACGAAAATGAATTTTTGGGGTATTTTTCTTCCAAAACCGCCAAGGTGTGCGAAGTGTAATTGGGTTGGTGCAGGTCGAATTCCACATTGCTCGGCCGCAGTTTTGTGTACGCTTCGGTCGCTCGGTACACCATTTCCAAGCGTTGATAATTGTCCAACAACGAGGCTTTCTTTTTGAACGGGTTTTGTGGGGTCACCACCAACCAAACTTCATCCAAATCGGAAAACTCCACCGCGTGGTTGGCAATGATGAGGTGCCCGACATGAACCGGGTTGAAAGTACCAAAAAACAAACCTATCTTTTTTTTCATTGCAACGGGAATTACTCTTTTCCAATAAAATCCTCGACCAGTTTATGCGCGTCGTTCAAGGCTTCTTCCAAATTGTTGTTCAAGATAATGAAATCGAATTGCGGCGCGGTGGCCATTTCCACCGAAGCTTTTGCCACCCGCATATTGATCCTCTCTTCCGTTTCGGTTTTGCGTTTTTTCAGTCGGATTTTCAATTCTTCGATGCTCGGCGGTTGCACAAAAACCGCCAAGGTACGTTCGGGATATATTTTTTTGATGTCCAACCCGCCCACTACGTCAATGTCGAAAATAACATGTTTTCCCTGTGCCCAAATCCGCTCGACTTCGCTTTTCAAAGTACCGTAAAAATTGTCGCGGTACACTTCTTCCCACTCCAAAAAATCATCGTTTTTAATGTGGGTTTTGAAGGTGTCCAATGACATAAAATAATAGTCTTTCCCATCGGTTTCCCCGTTTCGGGGTTCGCGCGAAGTGGCCGAAATGGAAAAATCCAAATTCAAATCACCTTGCTTCAAAAGATGTTGCACGATCGTGGTTTTCCCGGAACCCGACGGGGCGGAAAAAACGATCAATTTTCCTTCGATCATTACAAAACGTTTAGCAGTTGTTCTTTTATTTTCTCGAGCTCGTCTTTCATTTGCACCACCAATTGCTGCATGGGCGCAAAATTGGATTTGCTGCCAATGGTGTTGATTTCGCGGCCAATTTCCTGTGCGATGAACCCCAATTTTTTCCCGTTGGAATCTTCGGAATTCAGGTTTTCGGCGAAATAGGCCAAATGGTTTTTCAAACGTATTTTTTCTTCGGTGATGTCGTACTTTTCGATGTAGTAAACCAATTCTTGTTCAAAACGGTTCTCGTCGATGTTTTCTTTGAGTTCCGCAATTCCTTTTTGAAGACGTTCGCGCACGGCAAGGATGCGTTCCGGGTCGATTTCGACAACTTCATCCAACAAGTTTTCCAAATTATAGATGCGCAAGTTGAATTCTTTTTCCAATGCTTTTCCCTCGTCCGAACGAAATTGGTTGATTGCCGCCAAGGCTTCCTCCAACCCGTTTTGAATGGCACCGAACTCGGTTTCGTCGATTTCCGTGCGTTCTGATTTTAGCGCATCGGGCAAATTGATGGCCATTTTCAAAAATTCCAACTCGTTTTTTTCTTCCGTTTCCGGAATTTCTTTCAGTTGCTCAATGTACTTTTTGAGGACCGGGGCATTGATTTTTGCAGAAGTTTCTTCTTCCGAAACTTCCACGTACATTGAAAAATCAACCTTTCCACGAACCAACGAAGCCGAGATGGTATTGCGCATTTGCAATTCTTTTTCGCGATATTGGGAAGGAACGCGCGCGTGCAAATCCATATTTTTACTGTTCAAGGATTTGATTTCCAACGTAATTTTTTTGTTGGGAAGCGAAATGGAGCTTTTCCCGAAACCGGTCATGGATTGGATCATTTGCACAAAATTAAAAGTTGCGCAAAGGTAAGAAAAAGGAACGCTATGAACGCTTTTTGAGAGATTTAAACAATTTTTTACTTGAATTTTGCTTCTTCCATTTTATCTTTGCCCCCGAATGAACAAAACCGCCATTGCCCAAACCTTTGCACAGTCCCCACAACTTCGGGAACTGCGGGAAACCCTTGCTTTTTCTGAAAATAAACGACTCAAAACACACCTGAAAGGCTTGGTGGGTTCCGCTCTTTCTTTTGTGGTTTCGGAAGCTTTTCATCCCGAGAATTCGGGAGAAAAACCCTTTTTGCTGATTTTCAACGACAAGGAAGAAGCCGCGTATTATTTGAACGATTTGGAGCAATTGGCGGGCGAAAAAAACGTGCTTTTTTATCCGGGAAGCTACCGCCGCCCCTACCAATTGGAAGAAACCGACAACGCGAATGTGTTGCTGCGTTCTGAAGTGTTGAACCGAATTTCTTCCCGTAAAAAACCCGCGCTGATCGTAACCTATCCCGATGCACTTTTTGAAAAAGTGGTCACCCGAAAGGAATTGGAAAAAAATACCTTGAAAATTTCCGTGGGCGACGAACTTTCCATCGATTTTGTGAACGAAGTGCTATTCGAATACCATTTCAACCGGGTCGATTTTGTGTCGGAACCCGGCGAATTTTCCGTTCGGGGCGGAATTATTGACGTTTTTTCCTTCAGCAACGACGAACCTTTTCGGATCGAATTTTTTGGCGATGAAGTGGAAAGCATCCGCAGTTTTGATGTGGAAACCCAACTTTCCACCGAAAAAACCAAGAAAATTTCGGTGATGCCCAATGTGGAAAACAAACGTTTGGAAGAAGTTCGCCAAGGTTTTTTGGAATATATTTCTTCCAATACCGTAGTTTTTCTGAAAAATTTTAATCTGTTGAGCGGAACCATCGACAAATTGTTCGCCAAAGCCGAGGAAACTTTTAAGACCCTTTCCGAAGATATAAAATACGGCCAACCCGAAGAATTGTTCTGCAACTCCGAAGAATTAAAAAAACAACTTTCCAATTTCACATTGATCGAATTTGGAACTCCCCCCCTTTGGGGGGACCGAGGGGGGCTAATTTCGTTTCACACCAAACCCCAACCTTCTTTCAACAAACAATTTGAATTGCTGATCGACAACCTGATCGCAAACCACGAAAAGGGCTATCAAAATTATATTTTTTGCTCCACGGAACAACAGGCGAAACGTTTCCACGATATTTTTGACCCCGAGGAATCTGGGGAACGAAAAGTGAATTATCAAACCATTGTTTTGCCACTTTTTCAAGGCTTTATCGCGGAAGATTTAAAACTGGTTTGTTACACCGATCATCAAATTTTTGAACGCTACCACAAATTCCACCTGAAAAACGGCTACGCCAAAAAGCAGGCGATCACGCTGAAGGAATTGACCAATTTGGAAGTGGGCGATTACGTGACGCACATCGACCACGGGATTGGAAAGTTCGGGGGCTTGCAAAAAATTGATGTCGAAGGCAACAAACAAGAAGCCATCAAACTGATTTATGGCGAACGCGATATTTTGTACCTGAGCATTCATTCGCTGCACAAAATTTCAAAATACAATGGCAAAGACGGGAAGCCGCCGAAAATATACAAACTCGGCAGCGGTGCCTGGAAAAAACTGAAACAAAAAACCAAAGCGCGCGTCAAACACATTGCCTTCAATTTGATTGAATTGTACGCCAAACGCCGCAATCAAGAAGGCTTTCAATATGGCCCCGACAGCTATTTGCAAAATGAATTGGAAGCTTCGTTTTTGTACGAGGACACACCCGACCAAAGCACCGCGACGGAAGACGTAAAAAAGGACATGGAAAACCAACGCCCGATGGACCGTTTGGTGTGTGGCGATGTGGGTTTTGGAAAAACCGAAGTGGCGATCCGCGCGGCTTTCAAGGCGGTCGATAACGGAAAACAAGTCGCCGTGTTGGTGCCGACCACCATTTTGGCTTTTCAGCACCATAAAACTTTTTCGGAGCGATTAAAAGATTTCCCGGTAACGGTCGATTATTTGAACCGTTTCCGAACCGCCAAAGAACGCCGCCAAACTTTGGAAGAGCTCGCCAACGGAAAATTGGACATTGTCATCGGCACGCACCAATTGGTGAACAAAACGGTGAAATTTAAAGATTTGGGACTGTTGATCGTTGACGAGGAACAAAAATTTGGCGTAGCGGTGAAAGACAAATTAAAAACCATCAAAGAAAACGTGGACACGTTGACGTTGACGGCGACCCCCATTCCGCGAACTTTACAATTCAGTTTGATGGCAGCGCGCGATTTATCGACCATTACCACACCGCCGCCCAACCGGTACCCGATCGAAACCCACGTGATCCGGCTTTCGGAAGAAACCATTCGCGACGCGATTTCGTACGAAATTCAGCGTGGTGGACAAGTTTTTTTCATCCACAACCGCATTGAAAACATCAAGGAAGTAGCTGGAATGATCCAGCGTTTGGTTCCGGATGCGAAAATCGGGGTGGGCCACGGACAAATGGAAGGGAAAAAATTGGAAGGCTTAATGCTCGCTTTTATGAACGGCGAATTTGACGTGCTGGTTTCCACCACCATCGTCGAAAGTGGCTTGGACGTGACCAACGCGAACACGATTTTTATCAACAATGCCAATAATTTCGGCTTGTCCGATTTGCACCAAATGCGCGGCCGCGTGGGGCGCAGCAATAAAAAAGCCTTTTGTTATTTCATCACGCCGCCCTATTCGGCAATGACCGACGATGCCCGAAAACGCATCACCGCTTTGGAGCAATTTTCGGAACTCGGCAGCGGCATCAACATCGCGATGAAAGATTTGGAAATCCGCGGCGCGGGCGATTTGTTGGGCGGTGAACAAAGTGGGTTCATCAATGAAATTGGGTTCGACACCTACCAAAAAATCCTGAACGAAGCCATTGAAGAACTGAAAGAAAACGAGTTTGCGGAAGTTTATGAAGATCAAAAATCCGATTCGTCGGGCTCTTTTGTGAAAGACGTGCAAATCGATACGGATTTCGAACTATTGTTTCCCGATGATTACATCAACAACATCACGGAACGCTTGAATTTGTACACCCAGCTCAACAACCTAAAAACCGAGGAAGAACTGCAACAATTCGAAACGGAACTGATCGACCGTTTTGGCGAATTGCCCGTTCAGGCAGTGGATTTATTGAACAGCGTTCGGCTGAAATGGATCGCGCAAAGCATCGGTTTGGAAAAAATCGTGTTGAAAAAAGGAAAATTGATCGGGTATTTTATCGCCGACCAGCAATCCAAATTTTACAAAAGCGAAACTTTCTCAAAAATTCTTCAGTTTGTGCAAACGCACCCAAAAACCTGCACCATGAAAGAAAAGAAAACCCGCAGCGGGTTGCGCTTGTTGTTGGTTTTTGATAAAGTAGACGCGGTGGATAAGGCGTTGGAGGTTTTGCAACCCTTAAACTTTAAAGAAAAGCAACCCGTGGAAAAAACCTGACAGGTTTGACCTAAAAATGCAAAAACGCATTTTCCAAATGCTCGACGCGCGTGCCGAGTTTGTTTTTGACAATGGCGATGATGTCGAAACGCACTTCCACGTCTTCTTCAAGTTCGGACGCATAAAAATCCATGACTTTTACCAGTTGTTGTATTTGCTTGGGTTTTACAAAATCTTGCGGGTCGCCAAATTCGGCCGTGCTACGGGTTTTCACTTCCACGGCGCACAAAAAATCTCCTTTTCGGGCAATGATGTCGACTTCTGCTTTTAAATATCGATAATTTTGGGCAAGAATTTCATAGCCGTTTTTCAGCAGAAAATCCACCGCCAGTTGTTCGCCTTTTTTTCCGAGTTCGTTGTGTTGGGCCATTTTTTTAGTGTTCAGTGTTCAGAAAGCAGTTTGCAGTTTTCGATAACCTTATTCAAGATAATTCACCATAGTTTTTTCAAGCGTGATTTCCATCGAAATTTTCCGGCCAAAAACCAGTGCTTGATTATCGTATACATGCCCGGCCGGAAATCCGAAACATACCGGAAAATCATACTCTTTCACGCTTTCCCAAATAATTTCTTCGGCGGTTTTCCCAAACGGGATTTGGTTGTCGTTCATGTCGCTCATTCCACCGATGATCAATCCGTTGAGGTTTTTGAACACTCCGTTGCGTTTCAAATTTTGCAGCATCCGGTCGATGTGGTACAAATATTCGTCCAAATCTTCCAAAAACAGCACTTTATTTCGAGTAGAAATTGCCGATGGCGACCTCAACAAAGAATATAAAACCGATAAATTTCCTCCTACAAATTCTCCTTCGACATGGCCAAATTTATTCATTTCGGAAAAAGGGATTTCATAGGAAACGGGTTTCCCAAAAAGAATATTTTTCAAGGTTGTGCGCGTGGCTTCCGATTTTTGGTCGATTTGGTGTGCCATTTGGGCGTGCAAGGATTCAAACCCCAAAAGGTTCAATTGCGAATGCAAAACCGTGACATCCGAATAACCGATGATCCATTTCGGTTTTTTTTTGAAATTGGAAAAACCCAACCGATCGATGATCCGAACCGTTCCGTAACCGCCGCGCGCGCACCAAATTGCTTTGATTTCCGGGTCGTCCAGCATTGTTTGCAAATCGGAAGTACGTTCTTCATCCGTTCCTGCAAATTGGTGGTTTTCCAAACCGATACTTTTCCCGATTTTCACGTTCAAATTCCAAAATTTCAACAATTCGATCGCCGGCCGGATTTCATCGAAAGAAATTTTTCGTGCCGTGGAAACGATGGCGACGGTGTCGTTTTTTTGGAGCGGTGGAATTTGGGTCATGAAACAAATGTATTAATTTTAAGGAATTACTCGGAGCTTAAAAAACCTTTTGTTCCGTAGATAATTACAGAATTCAAATCAAAATACGATTTCGAATTCTTATTTTTGCAAGCTAAAACCGATTCTTCCCATGCCAAAACGATTCACCGTCACCGCCGCTTTGCCCTACACGAACGGTCCCATTCACATCGGACATTTAGCCGGGGTTTATGTGCCCGCGGATATTTATGCGCGCCATCTTCGCCTGCAAGGAAAAGAAGTCGCATTTGTTTGCGGTAGCGACGAACACGGTGTTCCCATTACGATCAAGGCCAAAAAAGAAGGGGTTTCCCCACAAGATGTGGTCGATAAATACCACAAAATCATCAAACAATCTTTTCAGGATTTTGGGATTTCGTTCGATAATTATTCGCGAACAACTGAGAAAATCCACCACGAAACCGCTTCCGAATTTTTCAAAGAATTGTACGAAAATGGAAAATTCATCGAAGAAACCACCGAACAATTGTACGACGAAGAAGCCAACCAATTTTTGGCGGATCGGTTTGTGACCGGAACTTGCCCCAAATGTGGCAATGACGAAGCTTATGGCGACCAATGCGAAAAATGCGGCAGTTCGCTGAACGCAACGGATTTGATCAACCCAAAATCCGCCATTACCGGTGCTGTGCCGACTTTGAAAAAAACCAAACATTGGTTTTTGCCCTTGAACGAATACGAAACTTGGTTGCGCGAATGGATTTTGAAAGGTCATAAAAATGACTGGAAACCCAATGTTTACGGACAGGTAAAATCTTGGATTGACGATGGTTTGCGACCGCGCGCCGTGACCCGCGACTTGGACTGGGGAATTCCCGTACCAGTGGAAGGAGCCGAAGGAAAAGTGATGTACGTCTGGTTCGATGCGCCGATTGGGTACATTTCTTCCACCAAAGAATGGGCGGAGCGTGAAGGAAAAAATTGGGAGCCTTTTTGGAAAGACCAAGAAACCAAATTGGTGCATTTCATCGGAAAAGACAACATTGTGTTCCATTGCATTATTTTTCCGGCAATGTTGAAAGCTGAAGGAAATTATATTTTACCGGACAACGTTCCGGCCAACGAATTTTTGAATTTGGAAGGGCAAAAATTGTCCACTTCCAAAAATTGGGCGGTTTGGCTGCATGAATATTTGGAAGATTTTCCGAACCAACAAGATGTTTTGCGCTACGTTTTGACCGCAAACGCCCCGGAAACAAAAGACAACGATTTCACATGGAACGATTTTCAAGCTAGGAACAACAACGAGCTAGTGGCGATTTTCGGAAATTTCATCAACCGCGTGACTGTTTTGACCCATAAATATTACGGTGGAAAAGTGCCCGAACCGGGACAATTTTCGGAAAGTGATGAAACAATTTTTAACGAATTGAGAACCTATCCCGAGAAAATTTCGGCTTCCATCGAACGCTACCGTTTTCGCGAAGCCCAAGCCGAGTTGATGAATGTCGCTCGTTTGGGGAACAAATATTTGGCCGACGAAGAACCGTGGAAAAAAATAAAAACGGATGAAAATCGCGTAAAAACAATAATGTACATCGGTTTGCAAATCGCGGCTTCATTGGCGGTTTTGAGCGAACCCTTTTTGCCGTTCACTTCGGAAAAATTGAAAAACATCCTAAATGTCAGTTCGAGTGATTCGACGAAGGAGAATCGTATCGAGAACCTACCTTCCGGTCACCAAATCAACAAAAGTGAATTATTGTTCAGCAAAATTGAAGACGAACAAATTCAACAACAGCTTGATAAATTGACCGCATCCAAAAAAGCCAACGAAATGGAAAACAAGCAAGCAAGCCCGCAAAAAGAAATTGCGATATTCGATGATTTTACCAAAATGGATTTGCGCGTGGGAACCATCACGGAAGCCGAAAAAATGCCGAAAACAACAAAGTTGATGGTTTTGAAAGTCGATACCGGCTTGGATGTGCGCACCATTGTTTCTGGGATCGCGGAACATTTTTTGCCCGAAGAAATCATCGGAAAAAAAGTAACAGTGTTGGTGAATTTGGCCCCTCGAAAATTGCGCGGCACAGAAAGCGAGGGCATGATTTTGATGACGGAAAATGCCGAAGGAAAGTTGGTTTTTCTAAATCCTGATGAAGGTGATGTCGAAAACGGGGCGGTGATTTCTTGAAAAACCTGACAGACTTCAAAAACATGTCAGGTTTGGGATAACTCTCTCTATTTTTTCCAATTGTTCCCCGTAAGTTTCAACGCGGCTTTCAACACATCTTTTTGGCTGATCAAGCCTACCAATTTTCCATCTTTGCAAACGGGAAAACGCCTTTTTCGGATGGTTAAAAATTTATTGGCCGCATCGAATAGGTTCATTTCCGGAGGAATGGTTTCCACGTTGGAAACCATATATTTTTCCACACTGATATTTTCCATCGGCATGTTGTAATACCGACTTTCGGAAATTTGCTTGATGCAATCGCCCTCGGAAATAATACCGATCAATTCCATGTTCTCATTGACCACCGGGCCACCGGAAACACGATGTTTTATCAAGGTTTCCATCACTTCCAAAACGGATTGTTCTTTCCGAAAAGTGATCATGTCCCTGGTCATATAGTCTTCGACGGTGATGTTTTCCCCTTGGGAAGGAATTTCTTCCGCCCTTTTTCCTTGATAGCTTTTGATTCCCATAAACAACAATTTAGCATACCAAGGTACAGATTTTATAACAAACAAAAAACACCTTGTGAAAAAACAAGGTGTTTTAAGAAAAAAAGCAAGTTTGTTTTTAAATTTTAAACAATAAAGATACTTGCGATGGCATTTACCTCGGCCATGGTCAAGGGTTCATCGAATGCTGCGGTCACTGCGGCATCTCCTCCAACATTTCCAAACATTCCGGAAAGATCCACGCCGCCTTGAACAGTATTCTGTTCACCTGCATAAATGGCCGCAAAATTGGCCGGTAAGGTGTTGTCGTTTTGAACGATCCATCCTTTTTCGCCACGCATTCTTCGAATTTGGGAAGCGTGTCGGGCTTCGATGGAGTGGATTTGCAAGGCATATTGCAACAAGTCGTTGCTGTCCGCCAATCCGCCCGCTTGTCCTTTATAGGCACGAACCCCTGTGTCTTCAAAACCTTGGGCCAAAGCCATAAAAGTTTGGTAATTGTTAAAGGTGTCCAAACTTCCACCGGCCGTAAAGTCGAATGTTGGTTCAGCAACCGGGGTTCCTCCGGCAGCAGTAATTCCTGCGACCAAAAAGTCAACATGGGCAGCTTCGTGATCGGCGATCAGGCCGAAAACATCCATATCCGCTTGTGGGATCAATCCAGCAGTACCAACGCCCATTGCGTAGAAATTGCGTTCCAAATATTCCAAGGTAAGCGCAAAATTCAATATCGCCAACGGATCGGCCTGGGCTGCTGCCGATGGCATTGCCATGGTCGCTGCCGATGTTTTTTTGCTGGTTGCCGCCAATCCAAATGGAATGGAAGCTAAGGCCATATCTTTTCCGATATTCTTCATTTTTGTGAACGAATCCCTCCGCGAACCTGTTTCGGTCAACAGTTCTTTGTTTGAAAGGGTGTCCAATATTTTTATAAAATTCATAATGTTATGTTTTTAAGTTGATATTTATTTTGTTTAGGGAGTCGGCAAGTTTTTCGCCGTGAATTTGGTCTTGATAAAACCTGTTCCGGAAACGGCCGCTAAAATATCTGCTGGTGGCAAAGCACGGTCATAGGCAATTCCAGATCCGCCAATATCTACGAGCACGTCGTCGCTGGCAAAATTGGTGGTTCCGGGTTGGAGCAAGTTTCGTATCGCAGAAGCGTGTCGTGCTTCTACGGAAACTATTTTTCCGGCCAACAATAAATAGGTCAACCCGGCGCTGTCACTTGCGTCGATCAAATTTCCTGCTCCGTTGTACGCGGCCACACCGGTATCTTCCAACAAAGCCGAGGTTTGCAAAACGGAAGTTCTGCTACCAAAATCAACGGAAGAAAAGTCGAATTCCAGTTCCGGCAATACCAATTCCGCGCTAACGGCAGCGTTGATAGCGACTTTGAAGAAATCGCGGTGAATTACCTCGTGTTCGTACACATCTTCCAAAATCTGTTTTTCGTTGGAATCTGCACTTTGCCAGTAGCTTCCCGCTACCACATTGGTGTAGAAAGCTGCTTCCAATTGTTCCAAAGCGTAGGCATAGTTCAAAATGCCCAAATTTCCGCTTCCCAAATCAAAAACTTCCGGGTTTGGGGTTCCCATGTCGTCATCGTCGCTGCAGCCTACCAACAACAAACTTGTTCCCGCAAGGGCGAGCCCGCTCATTTGCAGGAATTTTCTGCGGTTGGTGCCGCGAGGGGCATCGTTGGTTTCAAACGTGCCCACTTTTACTTTTTTGTTTTTCATAATTAAATAAATTTTGTTGATTTATAAAAAACATACGCAGCAAAGCTTGATCTGGTTTTTTTAAGAAGCGTTAAAAAAACCTGTTTATAGTTAAATATTGTTAATTATTGCGGGTTGGGTTTACTAAAAACAAAAAAGCAACCTTGGTTTCAAGGCTGCTTTTCTAAAAAATAGTTCGAAAAAAAGGGATTATTTTCCCAACAACAAAAGCTCGTTGCCAACCACTTCGGTGATGTAGCGTTTTTCACCCTCTTTGGTTTCATAGGAACGGGAAGTCAGTTTCCCTTCGATCCCGATTTCTTTTCCTTTGGAAACATAGTTTTCCGCAATTTCTGCGGTTTTTCCCCAAAGCACAATGTTGTGCCACTGGGTGTCCTCCACTTTTTCGCCTTTGGCGTTTTTGTATGATTCATTTGTTGCAATGCTAAAGCTTGCTTTCTTTTTTCCGGAATCAAAATTCATGATTTCCGGGTCTTTGCCTACGTGCCCGATTAGTTGCACTTTGTTTCTTAACGTACTCATAAGATAAGGTATTAAATTAAAATCGAATTTCATTAGTTCCATTCGACGGTACAAATATGGGCACAAACCAAAATTTTACTCGGTTGATAACTAGTTGCTTTCGTTTGTTTTCGATTGTAAACGTTTGTAGTCGGATAAATCAACGGAAAATCGGAGAAGTTCAGTTAACCAAATTTTATTGTTAGTTCTATTTTGTTTCTAGTGGATGAAAATGATATTTAATTTCTCGCAGAGGGTGGAAAGTACTACGCTGCGGACCGCTGCGAAACCTTTGCGCCCTTTGCGTGAAAATCATTGCGAGAATTTGTCCACTATGTTGAACATATCCACTTTTTATTTCTGAACTGATCCTAAGCTTGCGATGGAATATTTTTTTCGGTACGTTCCTTGGCCAGTCGGTTTTTTCGGTCCAACCATTTTTGACCTTGGAGGCGGCGCATGAAATTATCAAAATTCCGAACAACAAAAACGTTGTTGATCATTTTGAGCATGGTGGACAACGAGCGTGGGTACGATCGAAGGGTAATGGACAAACTCGGGGTGAGGTAGCGAATAAAGTGCCAATATTCACTTGGGATAAAAAGCGTTTCGCCATGCTCCAAAATAGTATGGCTTCCGCTCGCATATTGCAAAGCCGGGTATTTTTCAAAATCGGGTTTGTCCATTTCGATGGCTTCCAATGAAGTGATCGAAAAAGGCTGTTTGTAAAGGTATTTTGTTTGATCGGGCGCAAAAAGGATGATATTTTTTTTTCCGTGAAAATTGAAATGCATGTTGTGCGACAAATCCATATCGTAATGCATAAAAACTTTCGAGCCGGCACCACCAAAAAACAACGTGGGCAGCTTTTTGAAAAATTTCAAACCAATGTCCGGATATTCGAAATCGTCCATCAAGGCCGGACATTTTTGAAGAATGTTGAAAAAAAAGATACGCAAATCAGAAGGCCCTTTTTTCAAGATTTCCATATAATCGCGCATTTTCATCACCACGGCCGGTTTTTGGGTACTTTCGGAGCCTTTTGTTGGCGTGTTGTCATAGAGCGGAACTTCCACATTTCCCACGGTTTTGCTCATATAATCCAAATCCCAGCTTTTCGTCGCGTTCCAATTTTTGGAAAGATCGGTGATGACCACCGGTTTTCGTTTCTTCACATAGTTCGAAAGAAATTCTTCTTTGCTGATATTGGAAACCCGTTCTATCGCTGTTAGTTCCATATTTGGACTGTGTTACGCCCGCTTTTTTATGCCTTCGCTTTTTTTCGTTGCGCCTCCAAGTTCCGATCAATTTGATGCTCGGGCCGCGACCATTTTGGTTTTTCGCCCAAGGGCTGGAAATTGGCATTTTCAGCATCCACGGTTTGGGGTTGTGGTTTTTTCTCGAAAGCTTTTTGTGGGTTCAACCCCAGTTGTTTGAACATTTCCATGTCTTCGTTCACATCGGGGTTTGGCGTGGTCAAAAGCTTGTCGCCCGCAAAAATGGAATTTGCCCCCGCGAAAAAACACATTGCTTGGCCCTCACGGCTCATCTCGGTTCTTCCGGCAGAAAGGCGCACTTGGGTTTCCGGCAAAACGATGCGCGTGGTGGCGATCATTCGAACCATTTCCCAAATTGAAATTTTTTCTTGTTCTTCCAGGGGAGTTCCTTCCACGGGAACCAACGCATTGATGGGAACCGATTCGGGTTGTGGGTTTAAGGTGGAAAGCGCTACTAACATTCCGGCGCGGTCTTCAACGCTTTCGCCCATTCCGATGATGCCACCGCTGCAAACCGTGACATTGGTTTTTCGCACATTTTCGATCGTGTCCAACCGATCTTGGTAGCCACGTGTGGAAATTACTTCTTTGTAATATTCTTCCGAAGAATCCAAGTTGTGGTTGTAGGCGTACAATCCGGCTTCCGCCAAACGCTGGGCTTGGTTTTCGGTGATCATTCCCAGGGTGCAGCAAACTTCCATGTCCAATTTGTTGATGGTGCGCACCATTTCCAAAACACTGTCAAATTCAGGGCCATCTTTTACATTTCGCCAAGCCGCCCCCATACAAACGCGCGAACTTCCGGATGCTTTTGCGCGCAAAGCTTGGGCTTTTACTTGGGGCACGCTCATCAAACCATTGCCTTCGATGTCGGTGTGGTAACGCGCCGCTTGCGGGCAATAGCCACAATCTTCGGGGCAACCGCCGGTTTTTATGGAAAGCAGGGTGGAAACTTGCACTGTGTTTGGGTCGTGGTGTTTCCGGTGAACGGTGGCTGCTTCATAAAGCAGTTCCATCAAGGGTTTGTGGTATATTTCGAGTATTTCTGATTGGGTTCGGTTGTGGTTCTTGGCCATGAATGATTGAATTGAAATTCAAAAATAATGCAATAAATTCAGAATGCAAGCACTTGATTTGATTTTTGGTCGAAACGGAAAAATGTGTGTTGCAAGCGTTTACCCAAAAACCTGGTTCAACACTTCCAAGGATTTTGGTTTTCGGAAACCGTGCAAATGCAATTCGTAATAAACCAATAGCATTTCTAAAAATTCCGTTCGTTTGGATTGGTTGAGTTCTAAGGAAGAAATATCGGAAAATTTACTCGTCAGCAAAGTTTTCAAAAGCGTGCAAATGGGTCCTCCGACACAATATTTATTGGTTTCTGTTTTTTGGAAAATTCCTTCCAACAAATTGAAAACAGGTTCGTTTTCGTTCGGTTGATGCGGATAAAACCCCAAAAATTGGGTCAATTTCACCAAAAACAACAAATGGAAATTCGCAGGTTTGGAAGCCTGATCCAAAAAATTGAAACTTGTTTCCAAAAAAGTATACAAAGCCGGGTCGGTTTCTTCTTCTTGAATGGAGTTTCGCAAGCATTCCGCCAAAAAAAGGGACAGGCAGGTTTTTTCAATTTGGGTTTGCAAATGTTGATAAGGATTGATGATTTTCGCTTCGCGAATGTTTTCCAACGTACCTTTGTCCTTGTGGTTGGCCACGATTTCGAGTTGGGTCAATACTTGGAACATCGAAGCGCGCAATCTCCCCTTTTTGGATTTCAAAATATTGCGAAGCAAATAGGATTTCAAGCCATTGCTTTGGGTGAAGCATTTTACGATCAAATCAGCTTCGCCGTATTTTAGCGATGCGATTACGATCGCTTTTGTGGTGACCAGCATCAGCGAACGATCATTATTTTGGTGACCTTGGTTTCGAGTGCTTTTTCGCCTGTGATCAACACCAAATAAACGCCCGAAGCGACTTTGTGTTTTCCAAAAGCGCGGGTGTCCCATTGCACGCTACCGCCTTCGGAAACGGTTTCGTACACCAAGTTTCCGGTAATATCGGTAATTTTTACATTGGCGTTTTCGGTCAATTTGGCGATAGTCACCAAACCGTTATAACCCGGCCGAACCGGGTTTGGGTAAACATACACGTTCGCCAAGGTTTCTTCGCCCTGGACCACACTTCCTTGAAAAGCGACCAAGCCGTTGATGGTGCCAATGTAAACTTTTCCGGAAACCGGATCGATTTCCACACTGTTCACACCGTTGGAAGGCAAGGGGGAATTTTCCGTGGTGAAATGGTAAATGGTTTCTTGCCCGTTTTCGGATAAATAAAAAATCCCGGAATCGCCTGTGGAAACCCATTTGTTGTTGGCGCCATCGACCGCAATATCGGTCACGTACTGTTCAAAAAACAATTCTTGCGCCACATCACCTTCCAAAAAAATAATGGGCTGCACGCTCACATTGGGTTCTCCTTGAAAAATGCCCGCCGGACCGTACATTACCCGCAGCCCTTTGTCGGTGCCGATCCATAAGCGGTTGTTTTCGTCCAGGGTCATCGCCGAAATGACGGGGTTGGGGTTGTAGGAGTCGGGGAAATCGGCCCCTGGGGTGTTACTGTCGATCGTTTTCGCTTTGTTGGTGGAAGGTTGGTAAGCAATGATCCCATATTTGTGGGTGCCGAAATAAACATTTCCCGCATTGTCCAAAATCAATTCGGTGACATGGCTGTTCAATGGATCTACAAAAGCTTCGGAAACATCGATGTTTTGGATTTCACCTCCCGGTGTCAATCTTTTCAAGGGGTTTTCGACCAATCCGTTTGTCAAATATAAATTTCCACGATCATCGAAAGCAATTCCGCCAATGCGGATGTCGCCGGGACTTGAACCTACAATTTCATCCAAACTGCTGTTGGTTTCGTCGTATATTTTGATCAATTCCCCATTTTCAAATTCAAGCAAACCACTGTGATAACTGCTTACAAAAACCTGGTCGGTGTTGTTGGGGTTCACGGCAATGTCGGCAAGGTCGGTGGCTCCTCCAAACTCTTCTATTTTTTCGTAAGGGATAATGTCCCATTCTTCTCCAATCAAATGGCTCAATCCTCTTCTGGTCGCGGGGTTCGGGTCAAAAAATTTACTGTATTCCCCGTAAACCACCCATAATTCATTGGGGATCGCCGTCATATCAAAAACCTTGTTCATCAATGGGCCATCGGGGCTCACGGCCTCAAATTGGGAAGTTGCACTAGCGGAAACTTTTAAAAGCCCCAAGCGCGTATCGCCCAAAAACACGCGGTTGGCAAAATATTGTGCGGAACTCAATTCGAGGGTTTCGTTCATTAAATTATCAATGGTGATCACCTCTGTGAACTGTTCGTTGTAAACCCGCACCCTTTTCGTGGTGGTCAATGTCAATACTTCGTCCGAAGCGCGCAAATCTCGAATAATTTGGTTGAATTGACGTACCAAAACGAACGAATTTCCTTGTAATTTATACAAGAAATGATCGTCTTTAGTGGCATAAACAGTGTTTTGAAAAGTAACGACCCCGGACCAATTTCCAATCTCGACTGCCTGCCAGTTGGAAAAATCAATCAAATTTGGATTATTCACGTTGGCGCGGCGAATTCCGCCTTGTGAAGTGGCGGCATAAATATAATCTCCAAAAATTGTGGTTTGCGAAACCTTCAATTCTTCGCCATTGTTTCCAATAAAAAAAGTTTCCCCAAATTCCCAATTTTCAAGGTCGTAAACCGAAATTCCATAGCCCGTGGAAATATAGACCTTGTTTTCGAATTCGTAAAAATGGTTGATGGTTTTTTTGTCGGGTGAAATGGTTTGTTTTTCCAAAATATCGATCACCGATAAAACCGCTTCGCCTTCGCGCACAATTTCCATCAAGCCGTTTTTATACCCGACCAGCAAAGCATCGTTTTCGGAAGAATAGTGAATTTCGGAAATATCTTTTCCCGACAATCCATTGATGGAAGAAATTTTTTCTGTGGCCCCACTTCCAATTTGGTAGGTGAACACCGCATTTTGCGCGGCGGCATATATTTTTCCATTGGCATAGGCAATGTCCTGGATTTGGTAATAGGAAAACAGATCTTCCCAATTCGCCGAAAAATCTTGAGCGAAGACGAAGGAAGGAAACAACCAGAAAAATAATTTGAAGTATTTCATCATCATCATCATAAACGCAAAAATCGGGATTTTAGTCCGTTTTTGGGAAAGATAAAATAAAAATCCCTTTCAGTATCGATGAATTTTTTCGAGCTGAAAGGGATTTTATATAGCCAAAAATTTTGTTCTAAAAATTGCGGTTGCGGAAAGCACTCGATTTAAACCGCTCCTTGTGCCAACATCGCGTCGGCAACTTTCACAAAACCGGCAATGTTCGCGCCTTTCACATAATCGACATAGCCGTCTTCTTGCGCACCGAATTGCACGCAAGCATCGTGGATTTCGTTCATAATTTGGTGCAGTTTGCTGTCCACTTCTTCAGCGGTCCAGTTGAAACGCATAGAGTTTTGTGACATTTCCAAACCGGAAGTTGCCACCCCGCCCGCATTGGAAGCTTTTCCGGGCGAAAACAATATTTTTGCGTCCTGGAAAACTGCGATCGCTTCGGGTGTACACGGCATGTTCGCGCCTTCGCCCACAGCGATGCAACCGTTTTCCACCAGGGTTTTTGCATCGGATTCGTGCAATTCGTTTTGTGTGGCACAAGGCAATGCGACATCGCATTTTTCCGACCAAGGGGTTTTTCCTTCAGAAAAAACAGCATGCGGATATTCGGTCAAATATTCGTTGATCCGGCCTCGGCGCACATTTTTGATTTCCATAATGTGTGCCAGTTTTTCGGCATCGATTCCTTCCGGGTCGTAAATATACCCTGAAGAATCGGAAAGCGTCACCACTTTTGCACCCAGTTGGGTGGCTTTTTCGGTGGCATATTGCGCCACATTCCCGGAACCGGAAACCAATACGGTTTTTCCTTCGAGCGAATCGCCTTTTCTTTTCAACATATTTTGGACGAAATACACGTCTCCATAACCGGTTGCTTCGGGGCGAATCAGTGAACCGCCAAAAGAAGGGCCTTTTCCGGTCAAAATTCCGGTGAATTCATTTTGCAATCGTTTGTATTGACCAAACAGAAAACCAATTTCACGCGCACCGACTCCAATGTCACCAGCGGGAACATCGGTGTTGGCACCAATGTGTTTGGAAAGTTCGGTCATAAAACTTTGGCAAAAACGCATTACTTCGTTGTCCGATTTTCCTTTGGGGTCAAAGTCGGAGCCACCTTTTCCTCCGCCCATTGGCAAGGTGGTCAAGCTGTTTTTGAAAACTTGCTCAAAAGCAAGGAATTTCAATATGCTCAAATTAACCGAAGGGTGAAAGCGCAACCCGCCTTTGTAAGGGCCGATCGCAGAGTTCATTTGTATGCGAAACCCGCGATTGGTTTGGATTTCGCCTTGGTCGTCCACCCACGAAACGCGGAACATAATCACCCGTTCGGGCTCGACCATACGCTCCAAAAGCTTCGCGTTTTGGTATTTTTTGTTTTTTTCGATGAACGGGATCACCGTTTCGGCCACTTCGTGCACTGCTTGCATGAATTCGGGTTCATGTTGGTTCCTTTCGGAAACCGAAGCCAAAAATTTTTTTACATTTTCTTCCATTGTATGGTATTGAAATAAAATAGGAGTTTTTTCCGTGCAAATATAAATTTTATCTCCCTAAGCGTGTGGTTTTTTTGTTGTTTTTACAATTTGCGAGCAAGCCTTTTATTTCAAGGCTTGTCCCAAATCTTCCAACAAATCGGTTTCGTCTTCGATGCCGACACTCAACCGAATGAGCGAATCGACCACGCCGGTTTTTTCGCGTTCTTCTTTGGGGATGGAAGCATGTGTCATACTTGCCGGATGGCCCGCGAGCGATTCCACGCCGCCCAAAGATTCCGCCAAAGTGAAAACTTTTAATTTTTCGACGACTTTTACGGCGTTTTCCAACGAATTTCCTTTGACCGTGAACGAGAGCATTCCGCCAAAATCCGTCATTTGCTTTTTGGCAATTTCGTGGTTTGGGTGTGATTTCAATCCGGGCCAATAAACGTTTTCCACTTTTGGGTGGTTGTTCAAAAACTCGGCGACGGCTTTTCCGTTTTCGCAATGGCGCTGCATGCGAATATGCAGGGTTTTGATGCCGCGCAGCACCAAAAAACTGTCTTGCGGGCCGGCAATGGCGCCACTTGCGTTTTGTATGAAATACAGTTTTTCGGCAAGTTCTTCATTTTTTACGACCAATGCGCCCATCACCACATCGCTGTGGCCGCCCAAATATTTGGTGGCGCTGTGCATCACAATGTCGGCGCCCAAATCGAGGGGTTGCTGTAAATAAGGCGTCGCGAAAGTGTTGTCCACGGCCAACAACAATTGGTGTTTGTTGGCAATTTTTGCGACGGCTTCAATGTCAATGATGTTCAACATGGGGTTGGTTGGGGTTTCCACCCATAATAATTTGGTGTTTTCGTTCAGGTGTTTTTCGATGTTTTGCAGGTCGTCCATTCCCACAAAGTGGAATTTGATGCCGAATTTTTCAAAAATGGACGTGAAAAGCCGGTAGGTTCCTCCGTACAAATCGTTGGTGGAAACCACTTCATCGCCAGGTTTCAGCAATTTTATCACCGCGTCGATCGCAGCTAGGCCCGAACCGAACGCCAACCCATGTTTTCCATTTTCGATACTTGCCAACGCGTTTTCCAATGCGGTCCGCGTGGGATTGGCGCTGCGCGAATATTCGAAACCTTTGTGGCCACCGGGCGTGGATTGCGAATAGGTGGAGGTTTGATAAATGGGCGGCATCACCGAGCCGTATGCCGGGTCGGTGTTTTCTTGTCCGCCGTGAATGGTTTTGGTGTTGAATTTCATGTATTGACGTTTAAATTATTGCCGAGGATCGAATTCAATTTTTTCAAACTGTTTTTATTTTTCCCCTCAGCTTTTCCTATTGATTTCAAAAAGTTTGCACAAATGTAGCATTCGCTTTGGGCAAAAGCAAAATACAACCTATCTTTAATTTCTGTTCAGCGATCAATCTTTGCTATTATGAAAAAATACTTCCTTCTTTTGTTCACATTACCACTGTTTTTTTCTTGCGCGGATGTGCCAGCGGAAAACATGGCCTTTACTTTGAAAGAAAAAACCCAATCGGATTTTCAAAATTGTGAGGAAAAAAATTGCCCGAAAATCAGTTTGGGCTACCTTGTTGTTGAAGGAAACAACGAGGTTTCCAAAAAAATAAACCGCGCTTTGGACAAACGCAGGATCGAAATTTTAAAGGTCTCGGAAGACAAACCCCTTGCGGACTCGTTTCAAAAAGCCTTGGAAAATTTTATTTCCGGTTACCGAAATTTTAAGTCGGAATACCCGGAGTTTCCCGCGCGCTATGAACTGCGGATTTCGGACGAAGTGGTTCACCAATCAGAAAAAACTCTGGTGGTGAAAACCGAATATTATATTTACACCGGCGGCGCGCACGGATATGGCGCCACAAATTTCAACACTTTTTCGCTCGAAACCGGAAAATTGCTGCAACCCGAGGCACTGTTTTCCAATTTGGAAGCTTTTGCAAAATATGCCGAGAAAAAATTCAGGGAAAAATATGAGGTTCCGGAAAACGCGCCCATTAATTCCACCGGTTTCTTTTTCGAAAACGACACTTTTTCGCTTCCGAACAACCTTGCTGTGTTGGAAAATGAAGTGGTGTTGATTTATAATCCCTATGAAGCTGCAGCGTATGCAAACGGCGAATTGGAGCTGCGGTTTCCGAAAGAAAAAGTGGAACAATGGTTAAAAAAAGAACACTTGTAAAACCAAAAAAACACTAATTTGAAAAAAGCCTACTACCTTTCCACTTGCGACACATGCAAGCGCATTTTGAACGAACTCAACTTGCCTTCGGATTTTGAGAAACAAGAAATCAAAACCGAAAAAATCACCGCTTCCCAACTTGTAGAAATGAAAAATTTGGCAGGAAGTTACGAAGCACTTTTCAACAAACGTGCACGCTTGTACAAAGAACGAGGGATGAAAAACCAACAACTTTCCGAAACAGACTTCAGAGAATTGATTTTGGAACACTACACGTTTTTGAAACGGCCGGTTTTTATATTCGATGGTGAAATTTTTGTAGGGAACAGCAAAAAAACCATTGCGGAACTCAAAGAAAAACTATAGCGGCGGCGATAAATCTATGGGAAAAACCCCGTGTTTTCGCGTGTCTTCCTTGGTCAATATTTTGAAATCATCGGTGCGTTCCAAGGTGTTCAAATTTTTAAGGAATTTTTCGGGCAAAACGGTCAATTTTCGGGTTTTCATATCGATCCAAGAACCGAGCATTTCACAGCGGGCACAATTTTTCCCGCGGGGGTCGTAAAAATTGTGCAGAAATTCAAAGAACATTCCGTCTTCAGAAATTCCTTTCAATTGCAAACTCACCGTTACGGGGTTTCCGGCGAAAAGTTCTTGAAAATAATAAATGTGTTCATGGAAAACGACCGGCCCAAGGTTGTGTTTCACCAATTCTTGTTGCCCAAAACCGTTTTCGATCAAAAAACCCATTCGGGTGTGGCTCATATAATTCACATAGGCCGAATTGGACAAATGCCGGTTGGCATCGATATCGCTCCAACGGATTTCAAATTTTTTGGTGTACATTTTTTCTTTTTAGGTTTTTACTTTAAATGCTTGTCCTTTTTTGGCTCTATGTTGTTTTGTGCCATGAAATTCGTAACATTCAGATTTATTGAAGTTTTTCTCTGCGATAATCAGCGGGATGATTTGCGCAAATCTGCGTGAAATTTTTCTCGCTGATATACGCTGATTTAAATAATGCTGATATACGCTGATATTCACAATATTGAGTTTTTGGGTATCATTACGGACAAGCATTTTACTTTATATCGCGCAGCTTCAACTGAAGCGAAACTTCCCCGTTCCAGTGGTTTTCATCAATGGAATAAACGGCTTCGAACGGTTTTTTTTCTGAGATGATTCCCCATTTTTTTCCCAAATTAAATCCGATGGCCCCAAAATATTGTTTGTTCGGTTGTTGTTGCACTGCGCATTTCAAATGTTGGTCATCCGTGCCCACAGGTTTTCCATAACCGGTGTCGTTCAAATTTTTGCTCCAAAAAACCGGGCTCATATTTCCCGGTCCGAACGGGGCGAATTGCTTTAAAATTCGGTAAAACTTGGGCGTGATTTCTTCCAAATTCAATTCCAGATCGATCGAAATTTCGGGCGTCAACAATTTTTTGTCGATGCTGTTTTCCACCACTTCCTCAAATTTTTGTTTGAAGGCTTCGTAATTCGCTTCTTCCAAAGTCAAGCCCGCAGCATATTTGTGCCCGCCGAACTGGGTGATGTGTTCCTTGCAGGCATCCAAGGCATCGTAAACATCAAAACCTTTGACCGAACGCGCGGAAGCGGCCAATTTGCCCCCGTTTTTGGTGAACACCAATGTGGGTCGGTAGTAGGTTTCCGTCAGTCGTGAAGCGACGATCCCGATCACGCCTTTGTGCCAATTTTCGTGGTACACCACAGTAGTGGAGCGCGATTGTTCGTTTGCGGTTTCGATTTGAAGCAAAGCTTCTGCCGTGATTTGGTGATCGGTTTCTTTTCGGTCGGTGTTGTACAATTCTATTTCGGCCGCGAAAATTTTTGCCTGTTCCAAGTCTTTTTCCTTGAGCAAATTCACGGCGTGCAATCCGTGTTTCATCCTTCCGGCGGCGTTGATGCGCGGCGCGATGATAAAAACCACGTCGGTAATGGTCAAGGTTTCTTTTTGGACCTGATCGATGATGGCCTTAAACCCGTTTCGGGGCAAGGTGTTGATGACCTGTAGCCCGTGGTGCGCCAAAATTCGGTTTTCGCCCGTTATCGGAACAATGTCCGCACCAATGGCCGTGGCGACCAAATCCAAATAGGGAATCAAGGCTTTGGCGGGAATTCCGCGTTTGGTGGAAATTGCTTGTATCAGTTTGAAACCCACGCCGCAACCGCACAATTCTTTGAACGGATATTCGCAATCTTCCCGTTTGGGATCCAAAACCGCAATGGCTTTAGGGATTTCTTTTCCCGGGCGGTGGTGGTCGCAAATGATAAAATCGATCCCTTTTTCGGAAGCATATTCCACTTTTTCGATTGCTTTGATCCCACAATCCAACGCGATGATCAACGTTATTTCATTGTCGGCGGCAAAGTCGATTCCTTGAGTGGAAATTCCATAACCTTCTTCGTAACGATCGGGAACGTAGGTGGCAATGTTGGGCGAAAATTGCTCCAAAAACGAAGAAACCAAGGCCACGCTGGTGGTGCCATCGACATCATAATCGCCAAAAACCATGATCCTTTCTTCCGAAGCCAAGGCCTTTTCGATGCGATCGACCGCTTTTTGCATGTCGGCCATCAAAAATGGATCGTGGAGGTCGTCCAAACTGGGGCGAAAGAATTTTTTGGCGGCTTCGAAAGTTTCAATTCCGCGCTGTACCAACAGCGAAGCGATCGGTTTTTCCACGCCCAATTCTTTGGAAAGTTGGGCTGTTATTTCAGGATTTGGTGTGGGTTTTAAATTCCAGCGCATTCCACAAAGATAGGACAGAAATCATAAATCAAATTCGAAAACAGGAATTGAATTTTTTCACAAAATCAAGGGATGATGAAAATTTTCAGCAAAAGTTAAATATCTCCCTTCCGATTGAAATTTCCGTTAATTTTGAAAAATTTTACCGACCTTCAGTTAATGAACAAACTCATTGTTGTCAACCATCCCGAAAAATGGCAAATTCCCATTGAACAGGTTGCCATTGTCGCTGCGCAGGATTATTTGACCAAACCGGAATATTCCCAACTCAAAAAAGCGCGCATATTCAATTTGTGCAAAGACTATTCCTATCAATCCAAAGGATATTATGTGTCGCTTTTGGCGGAAGCGCGCGGGCATTTGGCCATTCCGACGGTGAAAAACATCGTGGATTTGCGCGAACCGAAATTGGTGAAAATCGTTTCCGAAGAATTTGACGACCTGATCCAACAAAGTCTGAAAAACATCAAATCGAGGGAATTTACGTTGAGCATTTATTTCGGGCAGAACGTCGCCCAAAAATACAAAGAACTCAGCGCGATGTTCCACCGCCATTTTCAAATTCCGTTTCTTCGGGTGAAATTCAGCTACACTTCCAAGTGGAACATCAAAAGCATCCGTGCCATTTCGGAATCGGAAATCCCGGAAGAGCATCAGGAAAGCATGCATTATTTTGCGGGGCAGTATTTCCTTAAAAAACGTTACGACACGCCACGGACAAACACGTCGGTTTACGATTTGGCCATTTTGATCCAGGAAAACGACCCTGCGCCGCCGAGCAATTCGAAAGCCATTAAAAAATTTGTGGAACTGGCCGAAAAAATGGACTTTTATGTGGAAGTGGTTTCGCCGAAAGACCTTTCACGTTTGTCCGCTTTCGATGCCTTGCTCATTCGGCAAAGCACCGAAGTCAACAACGAAGCTTATGCGTTTGCCCGCAAAGCGCAACAAGAAGACATTGCGCTGGTCGATTACCCGGACGCGATTTTGAAATGTTGCAACAAAGTGTTTATGGCCGAAGCCCTTCAGAATGCAAATATTCCCACGCCGAAAACGGTGATTGTCCACAAAGACAACAAACACGAAACCCTAAAAATCACCGGATTGCCCTGCGTGTTGAAATCGCCCGATTCTACCTTTTCCTTCGGCGTGAAAAAAGCGGAAACCCAAGAAGAATACGACGCATTGGTGACGACGATGTTGAAAAAATCGGAACTCATCATCGCCCAGGAATACACCTTTTCCGAATACGACTGGCGCATCGGCATTTTGGACAACAAACCCATTTATGCTTGTCGTTATTATATGGCAAAGGACCATTGGCAAATCTACAATTGGAACGCTGCCAAAAAAAAGGACGAAGAAGGAAATGCCGATTGCATGGCGATTGAGGATGTGCCAAAAAAAATTATTACGGCCGCTGTGCGTTCTTCCAAATTGGTGGGAAAAGGTTTGTTCGGGATCGATATCAAACAAGTGAACGGAAAAGCCTTGGTCATCGAAATAAACGACAACCCAAACATTGATTTTGGTGTGGAAGACCGGCATTATGGCGATCAAATTTATGTTGAAATCTTATCTGCCCTAAAATCCCGATTGGAGAAAAAACCATGAAAAAATACCACCTTTTTGAAGTTTTTGGGATCGAGCTGGAATACATGCTCGTGGAAAAATCCGATTGGAAAGTTTCGCCAATTGTCGATCAGTTGATGCGGGCCAAAACCGGGGAAATTGTTTCCGATGTGGACAATGGAAAAATCGCTTGGAGCAACGAACTGACCGCCCACGTGGTGGAACTGAAAACCAATGGGCCCACCGCCGATTTGGAAAATTTGGATTCGCTTTTTGCGGAAAATATCGGCGAAATTAACCAGCTTTTAAAATCTTTGAACGCAAAATTATGGCCCACAGCGGCGCACCCGTTGATGGATCCAAAAACCGAAATGCAGTTGTGGAAACACCACAACAGCGAAATTTATGCGCTTTACAACCGTGTTTTCGATTGCTGTGGTCACGGTTGGGCGAATGTGCAAAGCATGCATTTGAACTTGCCTTTTTACGACGATGCCGAATTTGAAAAACTACACGCGGCAATCCGATTGTTGTTGCCTATAATCTCGGCATTGAGTGCAAGTTCGCCTATTTTTGAAGGGAAAAACACCGGTTTTTTGGACGCGCGCATGGAAGTGTACAAAACCAACCAAAAGGAAATCCCGGAAATGACCGGAAAGGTAATTCCCGAACGGGTTTACAGCAAAGAAGCCTATTCGCGGGAAATTTTTGAACCCATCAACGCGGCGGTGAAACCTTACGATACGGAACACATTTTGGACCAACATTTCTTGAATTCGCGCGGTGCCATTGCCCGTTTTGACCGGAACGCAATTGAAATACGCGTGATCGATGTACAGGAATGCCCCAAGGCCGATATCGCCATTGCGGTATTGATCATCGAAGTGTTGAAAATGTTGGTAAACCAAGAAACAGTTTCATTGGAAAATCAAAAATTCTGGCATGAAAACGAACTTTTTGAAATTTTCAATGACGTGATCAAAAATGCGGAACACACGGTGATAACCGATTCCGAGTATTTGAAATTGTTCGGATTTGATGGGAAAGAAGCCACTGCCGGTGAGCTTTGGAAACACGTGTACGAAAAAACCAAAACCCGAATTTCGCCCAAACACCAAAAAACACTGAAATTTTTGTTGGAAAACGGAAGTTTGGCGAGCCGTATTTTAAAAGCCGTCAACGAGGATTTTTCGAAAGAAAATTTAAAAAATGTCTATGATCGGTTGGGGGATTGTTTGGCAAAAAACCAACTTTTTGCACCATGAAATTGGTACTGACCTGCGAACACGGCGGGAACGAAATCCCGCAAAACTACCGGCACCTTTTTTCGGGAGCGGAAGCGGTTTTAAATTCGCACCGCGGATACGATTTGGGCGCATTGGATCTCTTCCTGCATCTTTTTCCATTGGCCGATTTCGGGAAATTTCAAACCATCAGCCGGTTGTTGGTGGAAATGAACCGTTCCGAAAACCACCCGCACTTGTTTTCGGAATTCACTAAAAACATTCCTTTGGAAGAAAAAAAGGAACTCCTCGAAACCTTCTATTTTCCTTACCGAAAAGCTATTGAGGGCAAAATCGGGAATTTCATCAAAAATGGGGAATCGGTCATCCATCTTTCCGTGCATAGTTTTGCATCAGAATTGCATGGAAAAACCCGGAATGCTGACATCGGTTTATTGTACGACCCAAAACGCAATGCCGAAAAAACGTTTTGCAAAAACTTCAAAACCCAACTCGAAAACCAAAACAACACTTGGAAAATTCGAATGAATTACCCATATTTGGGTACCACCGATGGGTTCACAACCTATTTGCGAAAAAAATTCCCACAACATTATGCGGGAATTGAACTGGAGGTGAACCAACAATTTTCTTTGGGGGGTAGGATGGATGGTGGGTTGAAGAAAGGGGTTTGGGAAGTTTTGGGGAAGCTTACATTGCGACTTAGCAATGATGGATAACAGGGTTGTTTATTTTAATATAACACCATTTCATTTCTCATCTTAAAAAGTAAATCAGCAAGGTTTCGGTCCTTTTTCATTAATACAGCATTATTTATTCTTTGGTCAATTAAAAGAGTCAAATAGTCCGACAATCTATTAAAGTCTTTATGATGTAATATAAGGGCATTTGAAACTGCGTTCACAATTTCAGTTTTAAAATCTTGAATTGTTTGTTCAGAAATACCTTCTGCTAATAACTTTTTATCTTTCTCTACTTCTTCAAGAGAAGTAGGTAATCCACCAAATCCAATAGATTTCTTAGATTTTGATTGTCTGAATGAACTTTTAATGAGATCGGCAGAGTCACAAGCGAGAAGAAATAAATATTGCTCTTGAAAAATATTCATTTGATTCAATTTTATGAAGGGTTGCTTAGGAAATGAATTTAATATTTCACCGCCATACAATTGATTAGATTGCCCGTGACCTAAAAATATTATTATCGAATCCTTATCAAAATGTGAAACTTCTTCAAATCTTTTCGTGTAGGATTCTTCATTTGGCTGAATCTCATAAAGCTTAAAGTCTATACCATTTTTTTTCAGGTTACTGATTATCTCATACAGAAATTGAGTAGAAGCGTCAATTGAAATAATTACTTTAATCACTCTTTTGGAAAATTATTGAGTTCAATTAAATGAGCCACTGTTAATTCAACTATATATTTTTGAAATTCAATGCCATTTGGTAAATCTTTATCTATTTCGTGAGCAATTTCAGATAAAGTTTTCCCTTTGAATTTAGGAAATGTGTTTCTGAATTTTTGCTCTGGAAATTTTTCAAGATACCTTACAATATGTTCAGGGAACACATAATTTTCTTTTTGTTTAGTGAAAATCGAAGTTAAATCTTCCGACAATCTATCTCTATTTATGAAATCATCAATTTTTAACTTAACTAACTCTTTGATTTTGTCAGGTGAATCTAATTGTTCCACCAGTTTATCCTGCTGTGCAGAATACAAACAAAATTTCGATCTTCGGATTCTAAGTCTTTGAGATCTACTAACATTCATAATCCACTTTAGAAGTGAATAGCCATCTAAAGAATCATCTGAATAATCGTAATCCGAAGCAACTATATCAAAATTCTCATTTAATAAATTCGAAGTTATATAATCCTTTATTACAGGAATATTTAAAACTGTTTTTCCATTATCGCTGTCACGAATTTTAAATTTATCATCACCTAAGTTTAAAAAGGTTTCTACAAGTTCAATTCCAGAGCGTTTAAGCTTTTTTCTCAAGTTTTCAATCTGAGAATCAATCTTGTTGTCATCAATATATAGTAATCTCTTTACACTCATATTGTGTTTATTGTAATTTTAAAAGTTGCTCCAGATAATTTAAGATCATTACCTATAAACTCAATATCACTATTCATTTCATTAAGTAAGTTTTTTGTATAATATAATCCTATACCTGAGCCACTATTTCCAGAAGGTGGCGTATCTCTTACTGATAGTTCAAATATTTTTTCAGAATTCTTTTTAAACTTATTAGAAAGACCCTTTCCATTATCGGAAAAGTATATTAAAAGCTGTTTCTCATTGACTTTTTCAAAATCAATTTGAATTTTGTCTGCATCCCATTTTACAGCGTTGCTTATTAAATTGTCAAGTATAATTGACATATTTAATACACTCAGATTTTTTAGGAACTGTTCATTGCTGTTAGAAAATGAAAAAGTTAAATTCTCAGAAAAGGTGTCACCATAGAGCGAGAGGTATTCTACAATATATTTAACAACATCAACATCTTTTTTTTCGATATCTTCTTTTAAATCTGCTCTTGTTACAAATTCAGCCATTTTCAAAGACCTCTCAGCACAAATTTTTAAAAAACCAAGTCTCTTTATTAAATCTTGAACATTATAGTCATTCTCTGTAAGATCATCTATTATATTCTCTATACCATCTCGAACTTCTACGTTGTTGATTTTAATGGTATGAATCAATCCATCTGCATCTGGGCTTAATGTCCTTCTAGTTGCTAATAGGTATAAGTTTTTTTCTTTTTCAATTGATAAGTCTGATTCAACCTTATTGACTTTTTCCTTTAAAGTTGTTGCAGACTTTTCAGCAGATTCTTTTTGTTGTTTTAACTCCTCCAATTGAATTTGTAGGTCTTGAATTAAAAGAGTCTGCTTTTCAATTGTATTTTTATAATCTTGTAATTCTAATATTGCTTTAGATGTAGCTTCATTAGTAGTGTACTTTGAAAATTCCTTCAGTTGTTTTTCTAACTCTTCATTTTCTTGAGCTTTTTTATGGAGTATTTTATTTAATGTGTCAGCATCAATTTTTTTATTGCTAAAGTCTTCAATAAGTTGATTAAATTCTCTTTCAGATGCTTCTCTTTCCTCTTCAATCTTTTGGGTTATTAGGTTCTCGTTTATGTATAATTCAATTACTTCATTTGATTTTGCAGAAATAATATTGTGTATTGCAGAGTAAACTCTTTTTTGTTTGGTTATTAAATCCTCGGAATATTCTAAATCTTCTTCAGTAGTTTCTCCGCTGACAATTTTCTTATGAATTTTTAATAAATCTTCGTGCTCTGGTGCACTATCCCAATTTAATCCTTCCACCACATAACGCTCTAACCTCCTAAAAGCTTTGAAAAAAAAACTATTGTTTTTCTCTGACTGTGTTAAGCTTTTGTAGCTTTCGTTTTTGACTATACCTTCACGACTTGACACTATTTGAAATTCATTTCCTTCATCAAGTATTTCAATTTGACCTACTAATTCTCGTAATCCAATATTTCTGCTATACCCTTGTGCTTTTCTTTGGTCTAGGCCTAGCCAATCATTCCCTAATTCTCCATAAGGTGGAACTCGAAAGCCGTTAATAAATAAAAATATTGAACCATAATCGACTGATCTTATACCAGTTTGTTTTGTAAAAAAAGATTTTGCATATGTACTTAGATAATATACAGTAGCTTTTGCATTGGTTATATTTGGGTAAAATGGATTTTTTTCTCTAATCCAAAAAATAGTTTCTCCCTTATCTTTTAATTCGGTAAATAATTCATTACCTCCATCTGTAATATATGTTTCAACACTAGTAGTCTTAAAATCTAAGTGTTCGAAAATTCTATTTTCGACTTTGCCAATGAATTTTGAATTGTCATCAAGGGAATTGTTTTCCTCTTGAAATTCTGGAGCATCTATATACACCCCGAAATCATTACTTTCAAAAGCTTGATTGGGATTAATTAGTTTTTCCAGATACTTCTTTAATTCAACAAATTTGGAAACATCCCAATCTGTCACATTTCCATTTTTGTCTAAAAGCGGATAAGCCCAGTTACTTCTTAATTTTATTATTTCAAGCAATACTCCGTGTTCGAAATTTGAAAACCCCAATGATTGAAATTCATTTGGAGTTAATATCTCATATTTTAAGGGTATCGATTGAATTTCTTTGTCTTCATCCTCAATCTCAAATTTTTTCCAATCTATGGAGATCTTGTAATATTTTGAATCCTCAGTAGTTTTGGCATAAAGATTAAGATATTCGCCTAGTCGATCACAAGAAAATCTACCGACACCCTTGGCTCCAGCCATTCTGCGTTTGTGCTGAGTTTTATTTGTCTTTTTCTCGGAATAAGCAATATTGAGCCATTTATCTCTAATATCATTAATGTCCATTCCGATACCATCATCTTGAATTACTAATCGTGAAGTAATTGATGAGAAATGCTCTACATTTTTATCATCATTTTTCTTTAGGTTAAAGTATTTCACTTTAACTTGTTTAGCATCTGCATCAAAGGAATTCTTAACCAATTCTAAAATGGCTATGTTATCATCATTAATAAGGTCTTTACCAATGATGCTTTTTAGCTGAACATTCGTTTTGAAATGTAAGTCTTTTTGTTCAGCCATTATCCTATAATTTTATTTAGAGTTATACCAGCTTGCTCGCCAAAAAGTGGGGGAATTGCATTTCCAATTTGTGAATATCTAGGAACTTCTTGCATTCTTCTTTTGCCTCCTGTCGTGTATTTACCTTTAAACTCATACCAATCATTAAATGATTGTATTCTAGCATACTCACGAACTGTAAAAATTCTAGGCTCACAATAGTGAATATAGTCGTCTGGCAAGGTTGTTATGGTTGGAGTTGGTGTTTTACCTGATAATGGAATTACTGTTCTTTTTTTTAGATTGAACTTGTCTTTTAATTCGTTAGAAAGTGTTTTGTTTTTCTCTGCGTTTTCAAGGATAAACTCAAATTTTCTTAAAGTTTCTTTATTGTGTTTAGCAAATCGGTGACTGTCTGGAATTTCCGAGCCTATGTTCTGTCTTAAAAGTTTCTGGTAACTTGTTTTGATAGGATGATAAAGACCTGCTTTAAATGATTTTGTATCAGGAGAAACAATTTCATTAAGTCTTAACAAATCGGAAATTGCATCTTCAAGGGAATTTGTCAAACCAATTCCCTTATTTATCAAAAATGCCTCTTTTTGAGTTTGAAGTTGTTCGAAAAAATAAAGTGGTCGAACTTGCTTTGTAATATCTTTTCTGATACCAACTAATATAAATCTTGTTCTTTTTTGAGGAATTCCGAATTTGGAAAAATCAATGAGTTTCCCCTCGATCTTATACCCTTGGAAATCTCCTTTTGGGGAATCATATTCGAGAGCATTGGTTACATACTCAGAATAAATTTTCCCCTTTATTTTGTTCTTATCAAACTTTTGTGTAAAGCCTTTTACATTTTCAAAAAAGATAACTTTAGGCTGTACAATCCTAATAAATCTGATGTATGATTTGATTAATTCATTCCTTGAATCACCTTCAACTCTTCTTCCTGCTGTAGAAAATCCCTGGCAAGGTGGACCACCTGCCACAAGGTCAATTTCTCCTCTAAGAGATTTTAAATTGTCTTTATGGTTTTTGATTACTTCATTAATGTCGTGATTTTGTTTAGGCAACCAATTTGGCCATTCAAAATGATTTTTCTTTTCAATCAAGTTATATTGAAGTGTTTCAAAAGCATCTGGACTTTTTTCAATAGCAAATTTTCCTTTCCATAATCCTGAATTATACAAACCTAAGGAAAGTCCACCGCAACCAGCGAAAAGGTCTATGTATGTTTTCTTTTTACTCATTGATGCTTTTTGTTGGATTCAAGAGTTCCCGAATGTCAATTTCAAGGGCAATTGCTATTTTATGAAGATTTTCTAGAGATGGTTGTCTGGAGTTTGAACACCATTGTGAAATGGTCGATTCATCTTTGTTCAGCTGTTCAGCAAGCCACTTGTTCTTTCTCCTCGTTTCTGCTAGTGCTACCTTAATCCTATTTATTTCTACCTTTGTCAAGATATTTTTGTTTTACGCAAATATATTAACTTATTTGTAATTAAATTAGCCTTTTTGTGTTTGTTTTGAGCGTTGGCTAAAATTCAAGCTCTTATGGTTTTTTGTGTGGGCTTTTTGTGGCAGCTAAAACCAAATATGCTTGAATGGGCGGTCAGCTTTTTACAATGAGACAAAACTTCAGCTGCCGTTTGTCCGTGAACAGCATAATGAATTTTGTTTTGTACTTTTTTGAAAAACGCAATGGAAACATCTACTTTCTGGTCGTAATCAATACTTGTGGCGTAAATATCCAACACCTGTCGATAAAACACTTTTTCCGATGCACGAATGTCGCGTATGCGTTGCAGAAGTTCTTTCCAATAACCACCGCCACCAAGGTTTTTCATACGCTTATCATCCATTGTAAAACCTTTGCGAATATATTCGTTCAGGCGTTTGGTTGCCCAAATCCTGAATTGCGTGGCAATTTTTGAATTTACCCGGTAACCAAGCGAAATTATCATATCAAGGTTATAGTGTATTGTATTTTTTACCATCTGCGGCAGTTCGTAAGAATTTCTTACTAACTGAATTTTCTTGCAACTCGTCTTCTGCTAAAATATTTTTTATGTGTTGTGTAATGCCGGGACGTTCAACTCCAAAAAGTGATGCCAATTGGTTTCGCGTAAGCCAAACATCTTGTTCATCCAACCGAACGTCCACCGCAATTTTTTCATCTTCGGTTTTAAATATGATAAATTCAGAATTGCCGTGGGATGGGTTGTTTGCCATTGTATTCTATGTTTTGGGATTCGCCTATTGAAAGAATGGATAAATAATTTAGTACGCCTCCGGCAACTCCCCAAACCCCATATTATAAAATGTAAACGCAAAAATATCGGCATATTGTTCGATGGTTTTGCTCACCGGTGTGCCCGCACCATGGCCGGCATTGGTTTCGATACGGATCAACACCGGGTTTTCGCCCGCTTGTTTGGCTTGGAGTTGGGCCGCGAATTTAAAAGAATGTGCCGGCACCACACGATCGTCGTGATCGCCGGTGGTGATCAAGGTTGCGGGATATTCCGTTCCTTTTTCGACATTGTGCACGGGGGAATAAGCGTACAAATATTCGAACATTTCTTTGTTGTCTTCGGAAGTTCCGTAGTCGTAGGCCCAGCCGGCTCCGGAGGTGAACTTATGATAACGCAACATGTCCAATACGCCAACAGCGGGCAAGGCCACTTGCATCAAATCGGGGCGTTGGGTCATGGTGGCGCCGACCAACAACCCGCCGTTGGATCCGCCTTTGATGGCCAAGTAATCGCTGGAAGTATACTTGTTTTTGATCAAATATTCCGCAGCGGCGATAAAATCGTCGAACACGTTTTGTTTCTTCATTTTGATGCCCGCGTCGTGCCAATCACGTCCATATTCGCCACCGCCACGAATGTTCGGCACGGCGTAAATTCCACCTTGTTCCAACCACACCACATTTGCGATACTGAACGAGGGTGTAATGCTGATGTTGAATCCACCATAACCATAAAGGATCGTGGGGTTTTTTCCGTTGCGTTCCATGCCTTTTTTGTAGGTGATGATCATCGGAATTTTCGTGCCGTCTTTGGAATGGTAGAATACTTGTTCGCTCGCATATTCTTCCGGGTTGAAATCGATGTTTGGCCGAAAATACAATTCCGTGGTTCCTTCTTTGATGTTGTATTTGTAAATACTGGTCGGGGTGATGTAATTGGTGAAGCGGTAATACAAAAATTTATCCTCTTTTTTTCCACCAAATCCTCCGGCTGTTCCAATTCCGGGCAGTTCTACTTCGCGGATCAGGTTTCCTTCGTAGTCGTATTGTTTCACTTTCGAAACCGCATCGACCATATATTCCGCGAAAAAAGATCCGCCAGCGGTTGAAGGACTTAGTACATTTTCGGTTTCGGGAATAAAATCTTCCCAATTTTCCGGTTGTGGGTTGGCCGCATCAACCGTTACGATTTTTCGGTTGGGCGCGTTCCGGTTGGTGACGATGTACAATTTACTGCCCGAATTGTCGATGACGTAGCTCGTGGTTTTGTAGTTGTCGACAATCGGGATCAATTTAGAACCAGGCTGTGTCAAATCTTTGATGAACAGTTTGTTGCCCGAAGTGGATGTGCTTGCCGAAACCACGAGGTAGTGGTTGTCTTCGGTCACATTTCCACCGACATAGCGGTTTTTTTCGCTTTCTTTTCCGCCGAAAATCAGTTTGTCTTCGGACTGTGGCGTTCCCAATTTATGGTAGTACAATTTATGCTGGTCGGTTTTGGCAGAAAGCTTGCTGCCTTCGGGCTTGTCGTAACTGGAATAGTAAAACCCTTCGTTCGCTTTCCACGAAAGTCCGCTGAATTTGATATCGACCAAGGTGTCTTCGACAATTTCGCGGGTTTCGGCATTCATCACGATCACTTTTCGCCAATCGCTTCCGCCGATGGAAATGCTGTAGGCGAGGGTTTTTCCATCTTCCGAAAAGCTCATTCCGCCCAAGGAAGTGGTGCCGTCTTCACTGAATTTGTTCGGGTCGAGGAAAACTTCTGGCGTCGCGTTTTCTTCTTTTTTGCGATAGATCACATATTGATCTTGCAAGCCGTCGTTTTTGGCGAAATAGATATAATTTCCTTCTTTGAACGGTGCGCCCAATTTTTCATAATTCCAAATCTTGGTCAAACGTTTTTCCAAGGTGTCGCGATAGGGAATGGAATTCAAATAACCGAAAGTGACTTTGTTCTGGGCGGCGACCCATGCTTCGGTTTCTTCGCTGCGGTCGTTTTCCAACCAACGGTACGGGTCTTTCACTTGGACGCCGAAATAGGTGTCCACCGTATCGATTTTTTTGGTTTCGGGATAGTTCAAGGGTTTCTCTGTGTTTTTGGAAGATTCATCTGCGCAGGAAAAAAAGAAAGTTGCCACAAAAATAGGAAGTGCGATTTTTTTCATTTGGGAAATTTTTTATTCGAAGTAAAGGTATTGAATTTTAAAACAAGAAGCTTGTTTTGGGATAATTTGGAATAAAAAAAATTGTAAGAAAAGGCTTCTTGCCAAATCTCGAACGATCGGAAAATTAAAAAAACTACTGCTTTTCAAAACTTTTCAATAATTGCCGTGCGATGTTTTGGTCGGCATAAAAATAAAATACGTTCCCAAACTGATTTATAGAAATCAGCGCATTGATCAATGATTTTGAAGATAAATTGACAAAGGAAAAACCGGAAATCCGTTGGTTGTTCGTGGAACCTGATCTTTGGGAATAAACCACGAAATCTTCAAATCTTCAAACCTTCTCATTTTCAAATTGTTCACACATCATCATAATCCACTTTGATGGTCGGTGTGGTCGGATGCGCTTGGCAGGTCAAAATCAAACCTTCTTCAATTTCGCCATCGGTAAGGATTTGGTTTTTGGCCATTTCGGCATGGCCTTCGGTGATGCGCGCCACGCAACTACTGCAAATTCCGCCTTGGCAGGAATAGGGCGCGTCCAAATCTTTTTCCAAAGCCGCATCGAGAATAGTAGCCTTTTTCGACATTTCGAAAGTGGTTTCCTCATCATCAACAGTGATCGTAATGGTGGTGTTTCCTTCGAGCGGAACGTCGATTTCGCCTTCTTCCGTGGAAGTGAACAATTCAAAATGAATGCATTCTTCGGGAATACTGTTTTCTTTTAAAACTTCCGAAACCAAATTGATCATCAGTTCGGGGCCGCAAAGAAAAATTTCGTTGAAATGGTGGCCTTTGAACTTGTTGCGCAACACATAATTCACCGTGCTTTTTTCAATTCTTCCAAAAAAAGCATCTTTGTCCTGCGCTTGGCTGTACACAAATTCCAAGAACAAGCGGTGCGGAAATTTCGCTTGCAGCTCCAATAATTCCCGGAAATACATGGTTTCACCGGAGGTTTTGTTGCCGTAAACCAATACAAATTTACTGTGTTCTTCTTGTTCCAGCGCGGTTTTTACGATGGAAAGCACGGGTGTGATTCCGCTTCCGGCCACAAACGCCGCGTAATTTTTGTGCGTATGGGTTTGTGGTTGGGGGGCAAAAATAAATTTTCCTTCGGGCGGAAAAACATTTAAACTATCGCCCGCTTTCAGTTTGTTGTTCGCGATGGGCGAAAAAAGCCCGCCTTTCACTTCTTTCACGCCAATTTTCAATTCGCCGCTATTTGGGGAAGAGCAAATGGAATAGGAACGGCGCACTTCTTTACCGTCAATTTCGGTTTTGATGGTGATATATTGCCCGGCTTCAAACACAAAAACATCCGCCAAATGGTGCGGCACGTCGAAAACAATGCTAACGGATTTGGGGGTTTCGCGGACAATGGCTTTTATGGGGAGCGAATGAAAATTCTTCATCAATGCTATTTTTTGCAAAAATACGAACTATTTTTTCGTGCATCAAGTTGAAAAAGGCACTTTGATTTTTTTTGGTAAAAATAATAATTGGGTATGTCAGGTGACAAAAAGTTGATAATTTTCAAATTTAAATAAACTCAAAAAAATATATACCTAAATTTCTTAGGCATAAAAATTTTTCTATTTTTGCGAAGAGAGCATAAAATTATGAGCAATTCCAATTTTTACAAAGGAAGTTTGAGCACGATCATCTTGAAACTATTGTCGGAAAACGACAAAATGTACGGATATGAAATCACGCAGAAAACCAAGGAACTCACCAACGGAAAACTAAAAATCACC
>DASSWG010000010.1:0-12161 GCA_035705295.1 Flavobacteriaceae bacterium | reverse complement strand
AAAGTCTATGAAAAAACCAAAAAGAAAGAAGAGGCAGTGCCCGCAGCGCCTTCCAAAGAAGAAGTTTTGCTGACCGAAATTCGCGATGCCCTCAAAAAAGATAAAGCATAATAATTATAACCGCTATACAGCATATTTCATCCAAACCATCCGTTTTTTCGGGTGGTTTTTTTATTGCCGAAACGCGCGTATATTTGCGGAGAAATAATGAAAAAAATTCAGGGTTTGAAATGCTGAAAGTGTTGAACCAAAAGTAAAATTCATATTTGATGAACGATTTGAAAAAAGATTCCTCCCCAAAAAATATTGGGGACGGGAAAGTTGTAGCGGTTGTCGGCGCAACCGGAATGGTGGGTCAAGTGATTTTAAAAGTCTTGGAAGAACGGAATTTCCCGGTTTCGGAATTGATCCCCGTAGCTTCGGAAAAATCTGTTGGAAAAAAAATCGTTTTTAAAAATAAGGAATACGAAATCATTGGGTTGGCGGAAGCGGTTGCAAAAAAGCCGGATTTGGCCTTGTTTTCCGCCGGGGGCGAAACTTCGTTGGAATGGGCACCAAAATTTGCAGCCGTGGGAACGACCGTGATCGACAATTCTTCCGCATGGCGTATGGACCCAACCAAAAAATTGATTGTGCCCGAAGTCAACGGCACGGAAATTTCTTCCGAAGATAAAATCATCGCCAATCCGAATTGCTCCACCATTCAGTTGGTGATGGCCTTGAAACCGCTTCACGATAAATATAAAATAAAACGTGTGGTGGTTTCCACCTATCAATCCATTTCCGGAACGGGCGTGAAAGCGGTGCGCCAACTCGAAAACGAAATGAACGGTGAAAAAGGCGAAATGGCCTATCCCTATCCCATTCATAAAAACGCACTGCCGCATTGCGATGTTTTTGAGGAAAACGGGTACACCAAAGAGGAAATGAAACTTACGCGCGAAACCAAAAAAATATTGGGCGATGATAGTGTTGCTGTTACGGCAACCGCCGTTAGAATTCCGGTTTCCGGTGGCCACAGCGAAGCCGTGAACGTGGAATTTGAAAATGATTTTGATTTGAAAGAAGTAAAGCTATTGCTGAAAAGTTTTCCTGGAATCACCCTTCAAGACAACCCGGAGGTGAACCAATATCCGATGCCTTTGTACGCGCAGGGAAAAGATGAGGTTTTTGTGGGCCGAATTCGGCGCGATCATTCACAACCCAACACGTTGAATATGTGGGTCGTGGCAGATAATCTGCGAAAAGGCGCGGCGACCAATGCGGTACAAATTGCGGAACAGTTGATGGCTTTGGAAAAGGCAAAAAGGGGGTAAGCTATAGAACCTCCCGTATTTTTTCCACCACTTTTTTCGGAGGAATTGTCCGCATGGCGTTTTCATATCCGTCCACTTTTTTGTTGCCATAAATGGAGGTGGGAATTTTTGGATATTGCAACAAATCGGGCAACAATTGGTTTTCCGGAGCTTGCCCAAACGGCGCAAACCCCGCAAATGGATGTGTGGCGCCCCAAATCGTGATCACCGGAATGTTGAAAAGCGCTGCCAAATGCCCGTTGCCACTGTCCATGGAAAACATTAAATCCAAGTTGGCGATCAAGTTCAATTCTTCTTTGAACGACAATTTCCCGATGAGCGAAGTGACGTTTGTATATTTTGCTTCCAAATTTTCCGCAAGGTCTTTTTCGGTTTTTCCTCCCCCAAAAATCAAAAGCGAATATTGATTTTCAGCATCCAGGTCGGCAATTGTTTTTTCCATCAAATCCATCGGGTACATCTTTGAGGTGTGCGCGGCAAAAGGCGCGATCCCGATCCATTTTTTGGTGGAATTTTTCAGCAATTGCGATGCTTTTTCGTTTAAGGGAGGTTTTTCTATGTGGATTTTTTGGGACAAACCTATTGGAAACCCTAGCTTTTCAAAAACCTCGGCATAACGTTGGTGCGTGGTTTTCAGCGGATGGATTTTTTTGGGTTTTAAGCTCGTCAGCCTTTTTTTCTCCTCTCTTCCCTTGTCGATGAAGGCGCGTTTTTTTCCGAAGAAAAAGAAGAAAAACCGCAAAATTTTGGTGCGCAACACATTGTGCAAATCGGCCACAGCATCGAATTCCAGTTTTTTTAAATCGGAAGCCAATTTCCATAATCCAAAAAAACCCTTGTAGTTGTTTTTTACGTCGGCTTCAAAAACCGAAACATTCGGAATTCCGTTAAAAAGCGGCGCAAAAGAAGGTTTGGTGACCAGGGTGATTTTTAAATCGGGATAGGTTTTTACCAACCGCCGCAACACCGGGGCGCTCATTGCAACATCGCCCAAAGCGGAAAAACGGATTGCCAGAATGTGGGGCGTTTTTTTCATTTGAAATCAAGGAATGTTGAAAAACCCTGACAGCCCCGCATAGCTATCGGGGCTGTCAGGGTTGAAGAAAGTTATTTCCCGCCACGCAAAACGGGGTTCAGTTCGTCGTCGTTGTACATTTTCATCTGTTTGTACACTTTCATGTATTTGTCGCCGTTTTGAATATCGTCCAACAATTGATCGATAGCGCTCGACAAATCCACGCGTTGTTGCAAGAGCACGTCCAGTTTTGCTTGGCACGCCATTTTGTGTTCTTGCGAAGCATCTTTTCGGGTGGCTTCTTCGTTCATGTGATAGACTTTTAATGCCAAAATGGACAAGCGGTCCACGCCCCAAGCGGGACTTTCCGTGTTGATGGTCGCATCTTTTTTTGGAGTGACATTTTTGAAGTTTTCCAAAAAATAACTGTCGATATATTCCACCATATCGGTCCGGTCTTGGTTGGAAGCGTCAATTTTGCGTTTCAGTTCCAAGGCCGAAACCGGATCGATGTTCGGGTCGCGAATGATGTCTTCGTAATGCCATTGCACGGTGTCGATCCAGCATTTTCGGTACAACAAATGGTTGAGCAAGGCTTCCTTTTCGTCGTACGGATTGTGAAACTCCTGATCGACCGTATCTTTTTCGTGGTATTTTTCGATGGCTTCCTGAAAAATG
This sequence comes from Flavobacteriaceae bacterium, assembly GCA_035705295.1. Lineage (GTDB taxonomy): Bacteria > Bacteroidota > Bacteroidia > Flavobacteriales > Flavobacteriaceae > DASSWG01. The sequence goes on along the minus strand of DASSWG010000010.1, from coordinate 9,152 downwards.
TGGTTGGCTTTGTCTGAGAACATGTTGAGTTATTGGTTACTGGGTTATTGAGTTATTGGTCAATTGGTGGTTTGTAATCGGCTATCAGGTCCGTTTTCCGATCCCAGATCTCCGATCACTTTTTCACAGGGATCGGGACTATTTCTCTAAAATATGCAAATATTCCGTGGTTTTATTGGCTTTGTGGTTGCGGTTTTCGGTTTTGTCGGCTTTGAAACGTTGGTAATTTTTGGTTTCCAAATGGTACTTTCCGTATTTCTCCATGATTTCCCGAATGATTTCCGGGGGCATCAATCCTTCGTTGTTATAGCTCAAAAACACATATTGAAACTGCGCGTTTTCGATCAAATTTTCGAAATTTTCGACGACTTTGCCTTTTTGGCAATAAGCTGATTTGTAATAATCGCGCAAACCGGTTTTTCCCTTTGGTACAAAGGTATCATATTTTGCGATAGTGTTCAACAAATGATAGTTGGCTCCGTATTGGCGGGCGTTGTAGGGCGGGTCCAAATACAACACATCGCCGCTTATTTTTTTGATCAAGCTGTTTCCGTCTTCCTGAAAAACTTTTCCCGGGTTTTTTGTTTCGGAAAAAAGTGCAGGTTCAATCGTTAACTTTTTGGCGGCGGAAGCTTTTATTTTTTTTAAAAAAGCCCCGTAAACCGAAGCGGTGTTGGCCACTTTGTCGGCACTTTCCAAGAGCGATGCCAGCAGGAAAAAATACAAGTTTTCGTCGATTTCGCCCGCAATTTTCCAACGTTCGATTTGTTGGCGAACCGCATCGATTTTTTGTCCGTTTTCTTTGCTAAAATACAAACGGTTTGCGCTTCCGCCTTCTGAAAATTCTTCCGAAATAATTCCGGTTTGGCCTTTCAATTGGTTGAGTTCATCTAAAAAAGGTCGAAAATTCAAAGGTTGATGGTTTCCGATATAATTTTTCAGCAATACGTAGCTGTAAAATTCCACATCGTTGGCGATTACTTGTTTTACGTCGGGTTTGAAGGTTCTTCCGACAATTCCGGTGCCGGCGAACAAATCGCAAAAAACAACTTCCGATAAAGGTTTCGAAATATTTTGGGAAACGGTTTTTTCGATCCACGAAGAAAGTTTGTTTTTGGAGCCGATGTAGTTCATTTGATTGCCCAGATTATGTCCGAAACCGCCGTTTTTCCCGTGGGAAATTCCAGTTTTGTCAATTTTGAAGCCTCAAAAGTAGCAACATAATCCAGAATTTTGGATTTTAACCAGCTTATTTCCGCCTTTAATTTCCAATGTTCGCCATTGGAATTGAAAACGATTATGAACAACCTGTTTTCGTGGTGTTTTCGACCTTGTTGACTTTGATTTTTATACAGCCAATACAACATTTCTTCCGTGTGGGTTTGTGCATAATGAAGCGTTTGGCCAAAACCTTTTGGAAAAACGGAGGTTTTGTGATCGAAATTTATTCCGAAAATGGAAAAATCCACCAAGCGGTTTTTATGGTTGAGCGCGGGTTCGACCCCTCGGATTTCCGTGAAAATTTTTTCCACGGCAACGGCGCTCCAGAAATTGTACCATCGGTTGGCGGCATATTGGAAAAACGCGTTTTTGTCGAGTTGATGGATTTGGGTTTTGTTTTTCATTTTTTCGACCAAGCTTTCCCAAGTTTCCGTTTCATAAATAAAATTCGTGAATTTGTCCCATTCATCATTCTGTCTTTTTCCCCATTGATACGGATATTTCCAACGGTTTTGCAATTCGGTTTCGATATGTTCCGAAGAAAAATTCATGATAAAAACGGCAGGATAAACGTGAGCACGACCAAGCTGACCAACAAAATTTCTTTAAAGATTTTATCTTCTTTCTGCTGAAAATAATTGGTTCCGATCACCGAAACGGGAATGATGATAAACAGGAGTTCGCCGCCATTTTTGGTGGGCGAAAAAACCACCGCGAAAATCGAAACTGCCCAAATTGCCAAAATTAGCACCAAGGAAGATTTCATGGTGGTGGACGCGTTTTTTATCACCACCAAATAATTGGCAACCGTCCATATTGAAAACGCGAGCATTAAACTAAGCGGCAACAAAATTTCCAGTTCCGAATAAAGGGCAAAATGAAAATCCGGTGGACGGAAAAAAACGCTCAGATCCACGAACGAGCCGTGAACCAACAAATGAAAGCAGGTAAACAAGGTAAAAACACTAAAAACCGCAACGAACGGGATCAGCCAATTTCGATAATCGTTGGCCACATAAAACAAAATGGCCAAAAAAACGAGCAGTAGAAAAAACAAGCAGTATTCAAAAAAAAGCGATGCGGTACAAATCCAGAGCGAAGCGTCGAAAATTTTCTTTTTGATATCGATCCCGGATTTCAAACTGATGATGCGCCGCAAAGCCAATAAAATAAAAAAAGCAGCGATCAAAACCCCGCCGGTTTTTAAAATTTCGGAAAAAGAAACCGTGAACAAAGCGAACAAAACGATGGCGAAGGTGTTGCGCTGTGTGACCTGGTTTTTTTTTACGATGAAATTCACCAAAATCATCAATAACAGATAGACCAACAAAAGCCCCATTTTTCTGAAAAAATAGGAGGGGGTTACCGGAACTTCCGAAAGCGCGAAATTTTCCACCGAATAATAAATCGTCATAAAAATTCCGATGATCAGAAAATTTATTGGTTTTGATTTGCTGAAAAAACTTGTGAACATTGACAATTTTTGTATTTTTGTTGGCTAAAGATACTAAAGTTTACAGTTATGGAATGGACGGATTTTTGGAGGGGCATCCAATATATTTTTGAAGAAATTTTATTTGTTCCGCTAAACTGGTTGCGCGATCTTCAATTGGACAGTTGGTGGGGAGCCAACATTATAAGCTGGATTTTCCTCTTGACCGCGGCGGCCGGGTTCATTTATTGGATGAAGCAATTGAAAGGCTTTCACGACGAGGAAATGGAAAACGCCTCGCACTCAGAACATTAAAAAAGCCCAAATGGGCTTTTCGTTTTTCTGCCCGCAGGCGGGCAGGTTCGACCGCTTTTGGCAATGTTGAAAATAAAATGAAAAAGAAAATAAAAAAGGTGTTTTCAATTTTTAGGATAGCCAAGCGCATTTCAAAAGACCCGCATTTTTCGATCGGAAAAATCGCGACCCAAACCGAGGTCAACAAACGACCCACCCGCACCGAAATCATCAATTTTTTTCTCTCGAAAACCGCAGGGAAAAACTATTTGGAAATTGGGGTGCGCAACCCCGAAGACAATTTTAACCATATCGTTTGCAAAAACAAAGTTTCCGTGGATCCGGGCGTGGAATTTGCGGAAAACCCCGTGGATTATCAATTGACTTCCGATTCTTTTTTTCAGCAATTGTCCGAAAACAAAACGAAACTGGAAAAAAACACCCGTTTCGACGTGATTTTTATCGATGGCCTGCATTTGGCGGATCAAGTGGAAAAAGACATCCACAACAGTTTAGTGCATCTTCAAGAAAACGGGTTTGTTATCCTGCACGACTGCAACCCGCCCACCATTTTCCACCAACGTGAAAATTATGGGTTTCACAATTCTCCGGCAAAAGGTTATTGGAACGGCACCACGTGGAAAGCTTTCTACAAATTCCGCCACGAGGAAAATTTGTATTCCATTTGTTTCGACACCGATTGGGGTGTTGCGGTGCTTTCAAAAACCGAGCATCCGGGATTCAACCGACTGGAACTTCCACTCGCCAATCCCTATTTTGAATATTTGGAATTGGAGAAAAACAGAAAAGTGCATTTGAACCTTGCGGATTTTGAGAGTTGGAAGGAAATTTGATTCCAGATGGAAATTAGTTTGAAATCATTAAAAGTCGTTTTAACCGCAAAGGTCTTAAAGTTTTGCGCAAAGATCGCAAAGTGTTAGAGCTTTACTGTTTAACTCTTCGCGTACTTTGCGTATTTTTCTTGGTGCACTTTGCGGTTACGCCCGAAAATTTCCGGTAAACTACAAATCGAACCCCAAATCTTTTCGGTAGTACATGTTGTCGAACTTCAGCTTTTCCGCATTTTCGTAGGATTTATTCAGAGCCTCGCGAAAATCGTTTCCAAAAGATGTGATTGCCAGCACACGACCACCATTTGTTACTATTTCCCCCTCTTTTTCTGTTGTTCCGGCATGGAACAACAACGAATTTTCCACGTTTTCAAAACCCGTAATTTCTTTTCCCTTTTCGTAACTTTCCGGATAGCCGCCCGAAACCAACATTAGCGTGGCGGCGGTTTTTTCATCAATTTTCAAATCGGTTTCGTTCAATTTTTCTTCGGAAACTTTTTGAAAAAGTTCCACCAAATCGGTTTTGATGCGCGGCAGTACCACTTCGGTTTCCGGATCGCCCATGCGTACGTTGTATTCGATCACGTAGGGTTCTTCGCCCACTTTGATCAACCCGATGAACACGAAGCCTTTGTAAGTGATTTCTTCTTCCCGCAATCCGTTGATCGTGGGTTTTACGATACGGCTTTCAATTTTTTCCATGAGTTCTTCATCGACAAACGGAACAGGGGAAATGGCGCCCATTCCTCCGGTGTTCAACCCCGTATCGCCCTCGCCAATGCGTTTGTAATCTTTCGCAGTGGGCAGTATTTTGTAATTTTTTCCGTCGGTCAACACAAAAACGCTCAGTTCAATGCCGTCCAAAAACTCTTCGATCACGACGGTTTGGCTGGCTTCGCCGAATTTTCCCGAGAGCATATTTTCCAGTTCTTGTTTTGCTTCGGAAAGGTTTTCCAAAATCAGCACGCCTTTTCCGGCCGCCAAACCATCAGCTTTCAAAACATACGGTGGGTTTAAGGTTTCCAAGAAGGCTTTTCCGGCATCCAAACTTTTGACGGTAAAACTTTCATAGGCCGCCGTGGGAATGTTGTGCATCGCCATAAATTGCTTGGCGCGCTCCTTGCTTCCTTCCAATAAGGCACCTTTTTTGGATGGGCCGATCACTGAAACATTTTTGAGCGCTTCGTCTTCGGCAAAAAAATCATAAATTCCTTTTACCAGCGGATCTTCCGGGCCCACAACGAGCATTTCCACTTCGTTTTCCAACACGGCTTTTTTGATTGTTTCGAAATCGGTGGGGTTTATAGGAAGGTTTTGGGCAATTTGTGAAGTTCCGGCATTTCCCGGTGCCACAAAGAGTTTTGTGCAATGTGCACTTTGGGAAATTTTATAAGCGAAAGTATGTTCGCGGCCGCCGGAGCCGAGGATTAGGATGTTCATGGGTTTAGGTTTGAATGATGAGGTCTTCTTCTCGATACATTTTGTTTCCGCTATCGCTTCAACAAAACACTCGAAGTGACGTGCTCGCAATAATAAATCGTCAGGTCGAGTGTTTTGGATTTTAGAAAAAAAGCCAAAATGTATCGAGACCCTAACGTCTGCAAAAATAAGGAGATTTCACGATTAATCTAAAATCAAAAATCGTTAATCTTCAATCGTCCACTCAATAAGCCCTTTCATCGCCTTTCAAGGCGTTGTACATGGTTTGGAAAATGATTTTGATGTCCAAAATCAACGACCAGTTTTCGACATAAAAAATATCGTATTTCACCCGGTTGATGATGTGGTGCTCGCTTTCCACTTCTCCACGAAACCCGCTGACTTGCGCCAATCCGGTGATTCCGGGTTTTACGAAATGGCGCACCATAAACTTATCCACACTTTCGGCGTACATATGCGTGTGGCTCACCATGTGCGGGCGTGGGCCGACAACCGACATTTCACCTTTCAGCACGTTCACAAATTGGGGCATTTCGTCAAAACTGGTTTTGCGCAAAATTTTACCGATCCATGTGATGCGCGGATCGTTTTTGCTCACTTGTTCCAAATCGGCTTGTGGGTTGAGTTTCATGGAACGGAATTTATAACAGTAAAATTCTTTGTAATCGAGCCCATTGCGGCTTTGCTTGAAAAAAACCGGCCCTTTGGAACCCAATTTTATGAAGATGGCCAAAATGGGAGTGAGCCACGATAGCAAAAAAACGATCACAAAAAGGGATACCAAAATGTCGAAAACACGTTTTAAGAATTGGTTCAACGGGTCTTCGATCGGTATTTTTCGCAGCGACAAAACCGGCAAATAGCCATAATAATCGAATTCCAGTTGCTTGGTGTAAATTTCTTTGTTGTCCGGCAAAAACTTCAACACTTTTAGGTTGTTGTCCGCAAAATCGACCACTTGGTTTATTTGTTGGTTGGAAAGTTCGGCAATGGAACAATAAATTTCATCGACTTCATTTTGCAAAATTTCGCCAAAACATTCGTGGAGCATTTCTTCGTCTTTTTTGGCGACATCGAAGAGTTTCACAAAATGGTAGCCGTATTCGGGGTTTTCTTCAAAAAAACGTTGCAGTTGAAGGGTTTTGCTGTTTTTTCCGATAATGACCGTGTGCCGAACATTTCCTTTTAGAAAAAGGCGGTATTCTTTCAATAAATAATAAATGCCCAATTTCATGACGAGAATGCCCGCGAAAACCTTGGTGAGGTAAAAAATGGTATCGGTCGCCGGGCGGTTCAATTCTTCGTAAATGCCAAAAAAAGAAAAAACGATGAACGAAAAAATGGCGGCTTGCAAAAAGGTGCGCGAAATGATGCTGGTTACGCGCGTAAACCGATAAACTTCATAAAAATTGGTTTTGATCGAAAGGATCACCCAAGCGATAGTGGTGAACAAAATATAGCTGAGGTGATCGAGCCATAAAAAGTCAAATTGGAGCGCGAACAAAGCAATGATCAAAAGATCGATGAGATAATTTATCGGCCGTAAATATCCCGAATATCTGCCTTGTTTGGAAATCATCGGTTATTTTTTAATGTGTTTGGCGAAGTCGCGGTGTTCGTGTTTGAACAATTCTTCCTGGGTCAAATTTTTGAAATAGTCGTAAGTTTTTTTCATGCCTGCTTCTCGCGAAACACTTGGTTCCCAATCCAAAATTTGTTTTGCCAAGGTCGTATCGGGTTTGCGCTGCAACGGATCGTCCGCCGGCAAAGCTTTGTACACGATTTTTTGTTTGCTTTCGGTTAGTTTGATGATTTCCTCGGCAAAATCCTTGATGGTGATTTCTTCGGAATTGCCGATATTGACGGGATTGGGATAATTGCTAAAGAGCAAGCGGTATATGCCTTCAATTTGATCGTCGATGTAGCAAAACGAACGGGTTTGCGAGCCATCGCCAAAAACGGTCAAATCCTCGCCGCGCAAAGCTTGCCCGATAAACGCGGGAATGACGCGGCCGTCATTTAAACGCATTCGCGGGCCGTAGGTGTTGAAAATGCGCACAATGCGGGTTTCCAATCCGTGGAACCGATGGTAGGCCATGGTGATTGATTCTTGAAAACGTTTGGCTTCATCATAGACCCCGCGCGGGCCAATGGCGTTCACGTTGCCATAATAATCTTCGGTTTGTGGGTGCACCAACGGATCGCCATACACTTCGGAAGTGCTCGCGATCAGGATCCGCGCATTTTTTTCTTTGGCAAGGCCCAAAAGGTTGTGGGTTCCCAACGAGCCGACTTTCAAGGTTTGGATTGGGATTTTTAAATAATCGATGGGGCTTGCGGGAGAGGCAAAATGCAAGATGTAATCCAATTTTCCGGGAACATGCACAAATTTGGAAACATCGTGATGGTAAAATTCGAAATTTTCGAGTTTGAAAAGGTGCTCGATATTTTTGAGGTCGCCCGTAATGAGGTTGTCCATGGCGATTACGTGATGGCCTTCACCAATAAATCGATCGCACAAATGCGAACCCAAAAAGCCAGCGGCCCCGGTGATCAATGTTCGTTTTTTCATCATTGCTTTTTTCTTCCCACGGAAATATAGTCAAAACCTTCTGCCGACATTTCGTGGGTGTCGTATAAATTGCGACCATCAAAAATAACGGAATTTTTAAGATTTTCCTTTAATTTCGAATAATCGGGCGTTCTAAAGATACTCCATTCCGTGCAAATTAGCAAAGCATCGGCATTTTGGGTGGCTTCGTACATGTTTTTGGTGTAGTGAAGTTTTTCCCCGTATTTTTTTTCTGTGTTCGGCATGGCCTCGGGATCGAAAACCTGCAACTTTGCCCCTTTTTTCAATAGTTCATCGATCATGTACAAGGCCGGCGCCTCACGAATATCGTCCGTTTCGGGTTTAAAAGCCAGGCCCCAAACGGCGATGGTTTTACCTCGTAAATTTCCTTCAAAATAGGTTTCTATTTTTGGCAACAAAATGGTTTTTTGACGCTCGTTCACGTCAATAACGGATTGGAGGATTTTGAAATCGAAGTCTTGTTCTTTTCCCGATTTATGCAAGGCCTTCACATCTTTTGGGAAACACGAACCGCCATACCCGATTCCGGGAAAAAGAAAACGTTTCCCGATGCGCGAGTCGGAACCCATTCCCAAACGGACCTTGTCCACATCGGCGCCCACAAGCTCGCAATAGTTGGCAATTTCGTTCATAAAGGTGATCTTGGCCGCCAAAAACGAATTGGCCGCATACTTGGTGAGCTCGGCCGATTTTTCGTCCATTACAATAATGGGGTTGCCGGAACGCACAAAAGGTTTATAGAGTTTTTGCATCAAATTGATGGCGCGCTCACTTTCGGAACCGATGATGATGCGTTCGGGTTTTAGAAAATCGTCCACGGCAAAACCTTCGCGCAAAAATTCGGGGTTGGAAACCACGTCGAAATCGGTTTGCGCATTTTTGGCGATGATTTTGCGCACTTTTTCTGAGGTGCCCACCGGAACGGTGCTTTTGTCCACGATCACGTTATAGGAAGTAATGTATTTCCCGATTTTTTCGGCCACGCCCAAAACGTGGGAAAGGTCGGCGGAACCGTCTTCACTTTCGGGGGTCGGCAAGGCGAGGAACAAAATTTCGGCATGGTCGATGCCTTCGTGCAGATCGGTCGTGAATTTTAGCCTTCCCGCTTTGATGTTGCGTTCAAAAATCGCATCCAAATGCGGTTCGTAAATGGGCACTTCGCCGCGGCGCATTTTTTCGATTTTTTCTTCATCGATATCGACGCAAAGTACTTCGTTCCCGGTTTCGGCCAAGCATGTTCCAGTGACCAGGCCGACGTATCCGGTTCCTATGACGGTTATTTTCATTTATTGGTATTGAGTAATTAGTATTGAGTATTGAG
>DASSWG010000009.1:0-4247 GCA_035705295.1 Flavobacteriaceae bacterium | reverse complement strand
GCGCCTTGATAGCCCATATTTGCTGATATTTGATTAATGTTCATTTCGTTGTATTCCAAAAGCTCCTTCGCCCTTTCAATTTTTACCTTTTTTTGATAATCCCGGATACTGATTTTCTCCCTTGTGGAAAACAATCCACTTAAATAGCTATAATCGTGGGGAAAAATAGTGGTCAAAACCCCGGACATTCTTTTATGCGAAACCAATCCGCCCTGGTAAACTTCTTTCAGTATAACCGACTTGATTTTATTCACGATTTTTTCTTCCTTGTTTTCCAAAATCGCAAACCCCACTTTTCGAAATTCCTCCTGAAGTTTTTGAAATTCACTTTCTTTTAAGGGCTTATTCAACACCGCTTCGCCCAAAGAAACTTTTTTAAAAGGAATATCCAGTCGGCCCAAAATCTCTTTTACGCTCATCACGCAACGCTGGCAAACCACGTTTTTTATCTGAAGGTTGGTTTTCATAGATTGGGTTTTTTATTACAATGTGTCCCTGACTTCGCCGCATTTTAGCATTTTTGATCCGAAATAAGGATTTTGTATTTCCGAAGAAAGGCTCAGCCAATTGGCGCCATCGTTGTTTTTTGCCATCGGGCAATGCAATACATACAAGGTCTGGTCCATCAGTTCAAAAGTTTTTACCAACCCGATAAGTGTGTTGGAAAACTTCACAAAACCCTCGCGCAAAGTTTCGATATCATTGGTTTTTAAAAGCATATTGGTTTCTTTTTCCAACTGTTCTCGATAACTTTCCCAGATGGCTTTTGCTTCTTTGTCCAGTCCAGAAGCATTTATGGCTTCGATGGTTTTTTCCAGTTCCACAACATTTTTTTTCGCGGTAGAAAAATCATCGGAAACCAGCTCATTTTTCAATTTTAGGTAAGTCGTTACAACTTGATTGAGCGCTGTCTTTGCCGGTTCGGATATCTCGATTTGAACCACGTCTTCTTCCACGGTTTTCCCGTCATTATTCATAGCTTCTTGTTCCGGGCTCATCATACTGGGTTTTCCCGCCAGTTGTGCCGCCGCATCTACGGTGAAGGTACCGTTCACCACCACTTTCTCCCCAGGTTTCAAGCCTTCGGCAATAATATAGCTATCGCCCAACGAAGGTCCCAAAACCACTTCACGAAGTAAATAACCGCTCCCATCATCGGCTTGCACATAAACCACCGAGCGTTTCCCCGTCCATAACACTGCGGATTTTGGAACCGTCAGTTTGTTGTTCACGTTTTCGCCCATCGGGATTTTTACGGTTCCCGTAACGAACATTCCCGGTTTTAGTCTTCCTTTTTCGTTGTCCACAACTATTCTCGCTGTGGAAACACGGGTTTGCGGATTGACAAGCGGGTCAATAAATTCCACTTTTCCTTCAAAAGTTTTCCCGGGAAGCGAAGCCACTGTAAATTCGATTTTGTCGCCTTCCTCAATCCAACTCATATCATTTTCGTATATATCGAACAACACCCAAACTTGGCTGAGGTTTGCGATTTCATAAATGGGTGTTCCGCGCTGCACGTAATCGCCGAGCTCCACCTTTTTCTCGGTAACAATGCCACTCATATCGGCGCTAATAGTAAACTGTTCGCTCGGTTCGCCGCGTTCTAAAATCCGGTTAATCTGGTTTTGGCTGATTTTCCAGTTTTCCAGTTTTTCCTTTGCGGCATCGAACAGACGCGGGTTCGATTCACGGATGGAATAAGCCTGTAACAATTCCTCCTGTGCCGTTACCAATTCCGGGGAATAAATTTGAGCCAAGGCTTGTCCACGGCTTACTTTTTCGCCTGTAAAATTCACGTACAAACGTTCTATCCTCCCTTGGATATGCGTAGATTGTGAGTAGGAATGGCTTTCGGCCACGGCCACTTTCCCGTTCAACCGGATCTTATTGGCTGTGGCTTCTGCACCAACCGTCATCGTCTGGACATTAGCCAGTTTTTTTGCGTATTCCGAAAGATGGATTACTTGTGGGTTTTGCTGGTCAATCCCATTTTCCACGGGAATCAGTTCCATTCCGCAAATCGGGCAGTCGCCGGGTTCGTTTTGGCGAATTTGTGGATGCATCGAGCAAGTCCAAACAGTTTCTTCCGGGTGTTCCGAAACTTTATGTGCGACTTCTATTTCAGCAGGTTTATTGCCCCCAAAAAATATCCAGCCCAACAAAAGGCCAAACAAAATACTTCCGGCCACAATGAGCGTTTTTTTATTCTTGGTTTTCATAATTCGTTGTTTCTGTTGTTAAATAATTGATTTTGGAAAGTCCTGTGAAATAATCCGCTTCCGCTTGTGCTATATTCAGTTGATATTTTAAAAGGGCTTGTCGTGTTTGCAATACTTCTTCAAAATCGACCGTAGCATTTTGGTAACCCGAAAGCAATAAATCCAATACCCGTTTCGTGTTTTTTGTCTGATTTCTATATAATTCGAGCATTTCCCGCGTTTTTTCCAGAGTAAAAACCGTCTCTGCATATTCGGCAGAAAGCGTATTTTCAACTTCGATAATCCGTTGGGAATAGCTTTCTTGCATAAACTCAGCTTCCTTTCTCGCGGCCTTATATTTTTTTCTGAAAATCGGGATGGAAACCGAGACCATCGGCATAAAAGCATCTCGCCCGTCCCCCCCTGAATCCATCATACCCATTCCTTTGCCGATGACCATATAGTCAATGCCAATGCCCAATTTGGGCAGGCCGTTTTTCCGGGCGACTTTTTCATTTGCTTCTGCCGCAGCAAGCATTTTTTGCATTTGTGCTACCCGCGGATGGTTTTTAAACAGGGAATCTTGCCTGGTTTTCAACCCAAAATTTTCGATTTCCGGTTTTTCAAGAATATTCACCTCAGCGTTTTCATTGCGGTTCAACAACGCATTGAAACGGACAAGTGTGGGTTTTTTCTGCATTTTCAATATTTCCAACGCGGTTCGGCCGTCGTCCATCCGGATTTCCGTGCGCAGCACATCGGCCAAAGCTCCGCTTCCCGAACGCACTTCTGCCAGAGCGAGTTCCTTGTAATCTTCGAGTATTTTTATATTTTCCTCTTGAAAACGAATGCTCTTTTCCAAGGCATACAGTTGGAAATACTGCTCGCTTACCTTGAAAAACAATTTATTTCGGACATCGTTAAACGCTTGGTATTTGGCCTCCGCCATCAAAACCGCCGCATCTTCCTTGGCGCCCAGCGTTCCAAACCAGGGAAACATTTGCATCAATGAGAAATTGGCCATTTGCGGCCCGGACTCGGTTTGCACCATCGGCCCGATTCCAAAAGCGCTCATTGTCAATTCCGGGTCGGGCAGGCTGCTTACCTGCGGGGCTTTTTGCATCGCGGCTTCAAATTCGGCATAAGCCGCTTTTACGCCCGGATTGTTTTCTGCTGCGATTTGCAGGTAATCATCCAAGGTTTGGGCAAATCCCTCCGCCCCCCAAAGGGAGAGCAAAAGGAGCAAAAAAACTTTAGTTTTTTTTGGCCAACCGGCAAGAAAAAATTTTGTTCTAAACATCTTCTATTTTTTTACTTTTTTTTATTATTAAGAATGGGCAATTCCCCTTTGGGGAATTAGTTTGAAGAGGATTTCTTCACAACTGTTTCCCGCCAATAGGCCTGTAAGACCGGCACCACGAAAATGGTCATAATCTGAATGGTCATTCCGCCCACAATGGGGATGGCCATCGGCAACATAATATCCGAACCTTTTCCCGTGGATGTAAGCACGGGATAAAGCGCGATAATGGTCACGGCCGTGGTCATCATTGCGGGCCGTACCCGTTTTTTGCCCGCTTCCAATACGGTCTCCCGCACAGCGGGAATAGTTTTGGGATCCCTTTCCTCAAAAAGTTGGTGAATGTAAGTGCCCATTAAAACGCCATCGTTCGTTGAGATTCCAAAAAGCGCAATAAAACCGACCCAAACGGCCACGCTCAGGTTAATGTCCTCCATTTGGAATAGTTCCCGCATATTCACGCCGGCTACGGCAAAATCCATAAACCAAGGTTGTCCGTAAAGCCAAATCATAATAAAACCACCAGCCAAAGCAACGAATACCCCTGAAAAATGAATACTTGACGCAATGACGGTTTTAAACTGAAAATACAACAGCATAAAAATCACGATAATGGAAATGGGAATGAGGATGGACAGCCGTTTTGCTGCCCGGACTTGATTCTCGTAATTTCCCGAAAACTCAAAACTCACGCCTTGCGGCACGGTCAATTCCCCGGAAGCAATTTTTTCTTCAATTAATTGTTT
>DASSWG010000008.1:0-25749 GCA_035705295.1 Flavobacteriaceae bacterium | reverse complement strand
CCTACAATTCGGTCGGCAAAAACCGCTTCTTTTTTGACCGAAGGCACTTGTTTTAAAATGTTTTCCAATTTGAAACCAAATTCCTGTATGGTTTGCAGATCGGGACCATACACTTTTATGCCCATCGGCGCGCGCATCCCGGTCTGTAACATTACCAACCGGGTTTCGATAGGTTGAAGTTTGGGCGCAGAAGTCACTCCGGGAAGCTGCGCAGCAGCGGTAATTTCGTTCCAAATATCGTCGGGGCTTTCGATATGCTCCCGCCAGTTGCGGTAAATTTTGCCGTCTTCGTCACGGATTAATTCTTCCCGGGAGACCCGTTGCAAAATGGCTTTCTTGTTGGAAAGCGTATCGCCCGATTTTAAAATAAACATTCCTTCTTCATCCGTTTTGAACCGAAGCGGTTCGCCTTCTTCGGAAAGAACGTATTCCGGTTTGTAACTAATGATATTTTCGTACATATTGATGGGCGCAGGATCAATGGGGGTTTCGGCACGGCCGAGCTTGCCCACCACCGTTTCCACTTCGGGGATGGCCGCCACGGCCATATCGAGTTTTTGCAAAATATCTTTGGCTTCCTGAATACCGACGTGCGGCATCGCGGTGGGCATCAGCAAAAAAGTACCTTCATCGAGGGCGGGCATAAATTCTTTTCCCAATCCTGGAAAGGTATGTGCCAATCCCGACCAAATGGTGGTAGTGCGCAGGTCGATACCGATTTCCTCCGCGCCATCGGCCACAAATCCAAAGATTTTTGGAAAACCGAGCCAGATTATTATTCCGAGGAAAACGGTAAACACCGGTACCAACAGGAATTTTCCCTTGTTGCGCAGGCACCATTTTAAAATAGGCTCGTAAAAACGGACCATTGCCAACAATCCCACAAGGGTCAATGCCAAGAGGATAATGACAAAAATATAATTGGTAAAAATCGAATTTCGCAATCCCAAAGGCATCCATTGTTGGGACAGGAAAAATACAGAAACCGCCAACACGAGGAACAAAACGATGCTGTTGGAATATTTCCCCAAAAATTGTGGGCTTTTTTGCTCGAAAAGTTTTAAGATACCGATTGCTGTTAAAGCAAGGGGGAGCCACATATCAAACCATACAGAAAGAACAATTCCCGAAACCGCAAGCAAAATGTTCCAGATGAACTCCATTTTTCCCTTTTTAATTCGAAAAGAGAAAACATAGTACGAAAGCATTGGCAACACGATGATTCCCAACAGGAAAGAGGCAACGAGGGCAAAGGTTTTCGTAAACGCCAACGGGCGGAAAAGTTTTCCCTCCGCGTGTTCCATAAAGAACACGGGCAAAAAGCTCACGACCACGGTGGCAAGGGCGGTAACCACGGCCGGACCGACTTCCACCATTGCATCGTAAATGACCTCCTTCAATTTTTCGCCACGGGAGTCTTTGTTCTCGGAAAATTCCAGATGGCGCAGGATATTTTCCACAAAAATAATGGCCACGTCCACCATTACGCCGATAGCGATAGCGATTCCCACTAGGGAAACGATATTTGCGTCCACGCCAAAATAGCGCATCGCGATAAATGTCATCAGCACCGCTACAGGAAGCAAACTCGAAATAAGAATGGAAGCGCGAAGGTTGAGCACTAAAATAATAACTACGATAATGCTGATAATAATTTCTTCTGTAAGTGCGTGTTCCAATGTACCAATGCTCTCTTGGATCAGTTCACTGCGGTCATAAAAAGGCACGATTGTCAACTGGCTTTTTGTGCCGTCACTCAATGTTTTCGAAGGCAGTCCGGTGGAAATTTCACTGATTTTATCCTTGACATTTTGAATGGTAGCCATTGGGTTGGAACTGTAACGAGCCGTTACCACACCGCCAACCACCTCGGCGCCCTCCTTATCCAATACGCCACGCCGTTGCGCTGGCCCCAGATGCACCACCGCCAAATCGCTGATGAGGATAGGTTTGTTATCATTTACGACCACCACCGTATTTTCAATATCTTCGATGGATTCGATGTAACCCAATCCTCGAACGAGATACTCGACTTTATTAATTTCGAGGGTTTTGGCGCCAATGTCCTTGTTGGAATTTTTTACGGCCATTACCACCTCATCAATACCAATATTATAGGCCTGAAGTGCGGCCGGGTTGACATCTATTTGATATTCCCGTACAAAACCGCCCACAGAAGCGACTTCGGCAACGCCTTCCACTTCACTTAATCCCAGTTTCACATAGTAATCCTGAATAGTGCGCAATTCGTGCAAATCCCAGCCACCGGTAACATTTCCCTGTGGGTCGCGGCCTTCAAGCGTGTACCAAAATACTTGACCTAAAGCTGTGGCATCCGGGCCAAGTGTGGGGGCAACATCTTCTGGAAGCAAATTGGAAGGAAGCGAAGCAAGCTTCTCCAAAATCCGTGTGCGCGACCAATAGAATTCAATATCTTCTTTGAAAATAATATTAATACTGGAAAATCCGAACATTGAAGTGCTGCGGATAGTCTTTACGCCGGGAATTCCCAGTAATGCGGTGGTGAGCGGATAGGAAATTTGATCTTCGATATCCTGCGGGGAACGGCCGGGCCATTCGGTAAAAACGATTTGTTGGTTCTCGCCAATGTTGGGAATGGCATCCACCGGAACGGGATCATTGGGAAGAAAGTCAATATCCCAACCAAAAGGAGCGGTAACCAGACCCCAACCAATGGCGAACACTAATAAAATAATGGCAACAAGCCGGTTGTGCAAAAAATAATGTATGGTTTTATTCAGCATAAAATTGATGATATAATTGATTACGGAATTGTTTTTTTCAAGAAAGCCATTGGCTTTCCGGAAAAAGAAAACAGGCATTGCCCGTCGAAAAAATTTTCGCGGGAACGCTACATATCAATTATAAAATCAAATCAAGAAAGTCTCATCCAGAATTTGGATGTCATAAACCAGTATAGGCGGAGCGTAATTTTTAAAAGGAACGACCTGCTCGGGCAGGTTCTCAAATAAGTTGAGGTATGAATAAAAAAATGCTGTAAAAACAAACTGTTGTTGAAAATCAAAATTGTGGAAAGAAGTTTTTAGGTCGTCCTGACCTTCAACCACCACTTTTTTATCAGAGCAACAACGGTCTTTATCGGCCGTATTATCATCGGAAGAATGCATTGTCGAACAACAGGCCTCAGCTTCAGAAAAAACCGACTGCCCCATCAACATCTTACCGCAATAGTGTTGGTTCACGGTAAAAGACATCGTGGAAAACAGCACCAAAAATGCCATTGTCAACGCACCCGATTTCTGAAAAAGCTTTTTCATTGATTTACAAAGGTAAACAATTTTAAAATGCAAAAAGTTGATCACAAAAGTAATGCCTAAATAAGAATCAGAATTTTGTTTTTATGGTAAAAAGTTTTGTGATTATGGACTGTTTAATTAATCTTCTTTTTTGAATTAAGCGGTTTCTTATTAAGTTTCTTGCTTAGAACGTTCATATCCTCACTGACTTTTCTTTCTATAACCCTTGCGTAAATCTGTGTAGTGGCCAGTTTGGTATGCCCGAGTAGTTTTGAAACGGTCTCAATGGGAACGCCGTTTGAAAGAGTTATCGTAGTGGCAAAGGTGTGCCGGGACATATGGAAAGTGAGGTTTTTTCTGATGCCGCAGGCATCGGCGACTTCCTTAAGGTATAGGTTGAGCTTTTCATTTGTGATTACCGGAAGCAATGTTGCCGTTACCTGTGTGATAGGATGATTGGTATATTTATCAATCAATTCTTGTGCTTTGTCCAATAAAGGAACTTTTACAGAGGTTTTGGTTTTTTGACGTGTGGTCATAATCCATTTACCACCATCAATGCCCAAATGGATGTTGTCGTGGGTCAGTTTGATGAGGTCACTGTAACTTATACCGGTATAGCAACTGAACACAAACAAATCCCGAACCCTGTCCAAACGCTCCAGAGGAAAGCGATAGCTTTCCAAATTGGAAAGCTCGTTTTCCGACAGGAATTCGCGTTGCTTTCTTTCAAAAGTTGGTTTCCATCTGACAAATGGATCCCGGTCCAACCACTCAATATGGTAGCCTAATGTGATAATTTTTCGAAGTCGCTGAATGTGTTTCATCACGGTATTGTGCCCCATTGCTTTCGGATGGCCTTTAGGCCAGTAATGGTGCAAGAAATTCTCAAAATCAGAAATAAATTTGTAGTTGAGTTGTTTTAGATTGATGTCGTCGGTTTTCATTTCGCGTTCTAAAAAACGTTTTAGATATCCCACACTTACATCAAAGTTTCTTATTGAGCCGCTGGCCAAGGTTCCTTCTATCTTTTTAGAATGGTAATCGATAAGTTCCAGCAGGGTTTTTGACTTTTTATCTTCGCCCAGGAACTTTGCTTTGATAAGTTTGGCCGTAACAAGCTCCCCTTTATATTCAAGTTCTTGGTAATGCTGGTAAAGTTTAGCCCTGGCTTGCTCCAAACAATTGTTTACCTGCTTGGCCTGAATGGTGTGGCCTTTGGCTTGTTTCTTTTTTGCGTCCCAAAGTGAAATGGGCCCTTTTCTTTTCAAACTGATGTTTGTCCGCTTGCCATTGATGGTAATTCGGGCATAAATGAGCGCTTGGTCATTTACGGCATTTTTCAGGTCTGCCCAGAATAATACAGAAAAAGTTTTTGTTGCTCGCATAACTGTCGTCTTTAAAAATTAAACATTTCTTGAGACGAATGTCAAATCAGCTATAGCAATACATCATACTTGGTTCAAAGTGTCAGTTGACCTGACACTTTGAAAAATGAACTGTCGAATACCTACCATTTGGGTTCATATTGGTTCATTTTAAATGAACTCCAAAAAACCCGAAAACCACGCAAATCCTAAGAATTGCGTGGTTTTGTAACAAATTGTATTTGTTAAAAGTGACCCCGGCAGGATTCAAACCTGCAACCCTCAGAGCCGAAATCTGATGCGCTATTCAGTTGCGCCACGGGGCCTTGTCACCCCTGCGAAGGCAGGGGTCTTATGTTTTTCGATAATTTCTATCCCAATTTCTTTTTCACAATCATCGAAATCGTCTTCCCATCGGCTTTTCCTGCCAATTGTTTGGAAGCCAATCCCATTACTTTTCCCATATCTTGCATTCCCGAAGCCTTGGTTTGGGCAATGATTTTTTCAATTTCAACTTCGATTTCCGCTTCGGTCATTTGGGCCGGTAAAAAACTTTCGATTACTTTGGCCTGTTCCAATTCCGGTGTTGCCAGATCTTCGCGTTTTTGTTCTTGGTAAATCGCCGCGCTGTCTTTGCGTTGTTTCACCAATTTTTGCAACAATTTCAACTCATCGGCTTCCGAAAGTTCTTTCTTTGCACCTGATTCCGTTTGTGCTTTCAAAATTTCACTTTTGATGGCGCGCAAAGAAGCCAAAGCGTTTGTATCTTTCGCCTTCATCGCTTCTTTCATCTTTTGCATTACTTGATCTTGCAAACTCATCACAGGTTGATTTTGGTCGGGCAAATATAGGGAAAATCAACAAAAAACCCGGGGATTATTAAAAAAATAACCCCCGGGTCAAGGAAATTTGCTAGGATAATAGTTGAAAGGTCATTGCTTTTGATCAATCCACGTTATCGTGCAAAAACGAATTGTTCGAACGGAATTTTGGTTCATCGTTTTCATCCTCTTCCAAACTTGTCCGCGACATTTTATCTTTTTGTGGGCCGTCGTTCAATTCAATGCCCGCACGCTTGTATGCCGGTTGTTTTTCGATTTCGTCCAAACCTTGTTTGTTCCTGAATTTGTAATTGAAATTTTTCATTTTTGCCCTACGTTCCGCCGCGCGGGCAATCAAATCTTCGGAAATGGGATTGTCGAACGGATCGTTTTCTTCCGGTTCATTTTTGGTTTTTGTTTCCTTATCCGTCAATGTTTTCTTTTCAAAAACAATTTCTTCTTTGGGTTCGTTTACTGTTTTTACCCTTGGTTTGGCATTTTCCATTTCTTGCTCAAATTCCATATAGTCGTCCAAACTGTAGCGTTTCGACCCGTCGTCACCAGAAATGGGAACTATTTCAATTTCTTCCCGCACCTCAATATCTTTGGTGTCATCGCTCAAATCGAAAATGATTTTTTCGCTTTTTTCTGATTCCCGTTTTTCAGGTTTTCTTTGGTTGGGTTCCTCTTTTTTTTCTTTTTTCGAGCTCTCATTGTTCATTGGAAAATCGAACGAAAACATGGTTTGGTCTTCCGAAACAGGTTGTATTTCTTCGGGAGAATCCACATCAATGTCGCGCAAGGAATCGCTGGTATCGATGATCACAAAGTCGTCTTCGTTGTATTTCACTTCTTCATAATCCACTTCCAAATTTCGTAACAATTCAGTGGTGGGCACCATTTCCATTTCGGTCTCGGAATTTTCGGATTTCTTTTCTTGCGGGAAATCTTCTTCCTCTTCAAGTGTGTGCACAATTTTATTTTTCAGTGGTTGCCGACCGGAAACCGAAGGTTGGTTTCTTTTAGTTGGGGAGGAAACTTTTTCCCTAGGGAACAATTCTTGCTCGGCTTTTTGTTCGTCTTCCAAGGTGTGGATTATTTTACGGGTTTCCGTATTGACGATTTCGTTTTGCTGCTCCACGTCGAACCCTGTGGCGATAATAGTGACCGATATGGATTCGTCCAGTTTTTCGTCATCGCCGACCCCCATAATAATGTTCGCGCTGTGACCGGCTTCGGCCTGGATGTGGTCATTTATTTCACCGATTTCATCAATGGTAATTTCTTGCGAGCCGGAAACGATGAGCAACAACACGTTTTTGGCGCCGGTAATTTTGTTGTCGTTCAACAAAGGTGAATCCAATGCTTTGGCAATGGCTTCGTTGGCACGATTGCTGCCCGAAGCGGCCGCAGAGCCCATGATCGCGGTCCCACTGTTGCTCAATACGGTTTTGGCGTCGCGCAAGTCAATATTTTGGGTGTAGTGGTGGGTAATTACCTCTGCGATTCCGCGCGAAGCGGTGGCCAAAACTTCATCGGCTTTGCTGAAACCGGCCTTGAAACCCAAATTTCCATAAACTTCACGCAACTTATTGTTGTTGATCACAATCAAAGAATCCACGTTGCTGCGCAATTTTTCGACCCCAATTTGCGCTTGCTCGTTTCGGGTTTTCCCTTCGAATTGAAAAGGAATCGTGACGATACCAACCGTCAAAATTTCCATGTCTTTTGCTTGCTTGGCTATGATCGGAGCGGCCCCAGTTCCGGTTCCACCGCCCATTCCGGCAGTGATGAACACCATTTTGGTGTTGGTGTCGAGCATGGATTTCAAATCTTCAAAACTCTCCAAAGCTGCTTGTTCCCCAATTTGCGGGTTCGCGCCAGCGCCCAAACCTTCCGTGAGGTTCACGCCCAATTGAATTTTGATGGGAACCGGACTGTTTTCCAAGGCTTGTGCATCGGTGTTGCAGATTACGAAATCCACTCCTTTTATGCCTTGTTGAAACATATGGTTGATCGCATTGGAGCCTCCTCCGCCAACCCCAATGACTTTGATAACATTGGATTGGTTTTTTGGAAGGTCAAATGAAATGTCTTCAATTTCTGTGCTGCTCATAACGGTTCTTTTTTTAATCCCCACATTAAAAACCATCTTAAACAATTTAGCACTTGTACTAAATGGTCCCTATGGAAAATTGATTGTTACTGTTTGTTTTTTCTTTTATTTTTTTCTTTAATCTTTTTTCTTTCCTAACTTTAATATTTGCCTTTCACTCCGCATTGTCCAAAAATTCTTTAAAATTTTCGAACCACTTTTCAAATATATTTTTCCGTGGTTTTCCAGGTGAAGGGGCTTGTGGATCGTCTTTCAATTTTGAGGTTTTGGAATTTTCATGAACTGAATGATCAAAATCTTGTTCCAAAACCGGTTCTTCTTGTTCTTTTTCGGATTCGGTTTTTTTGTCTTTTTCAGAAATTTTGTTCAAACTGTTCAACACCAATCCCACTGCGGTGGCATAAACCGGACTGGTACTTTCTTTGTCGCTGTCGCCGGCCAAATGTTCGTTCGGGTAACCAATTCTGGTGTCCATTCCGGTGATATATTCCACCAATTGTTTCAAATGCTTCAATTGTGCGCCGCCACCGGTGACCACAATTCCTGCGATCAATTTTTTCTTTTGTTCTTCGTGTCCGTAATTTTTTATTTCCAAATACACTTGCTCAATGATCTCGACGGTTCGGGCATGAATGATTTTCGACAGGTTTTTTAAACTGATTTCTTTGGGTTCCCTTCCGCGCAATCCGGGAATGGAAACAATTTCGTTGTCTTTGTTTTCCCCCGGCCAAGCCGATCCGAACTTTATTTTCAACAATTCGGCTTGTTTTTCGATGATGGAGCAACCTTCCTTAATGTCTTCGGTAATCACGTTCCCCCCAAAAGGGATCACAGAAGTGTGGCGAATAATTCCGTCTTTAAAAATCGCCAAATCGGTGGTTCCACCACCGATGTCGAGCAAGGCGACACCGGCTTCTTTTTCTTCCTGGCTCAACACCGCGTTTGCGGATGCCAAAGGTTCCAAGGTTACCCCAGCAAGTTCCAAACCGGCACTTTTCACACAACGGCCGATATTTCGGATGGAAGAAATTTGCCCCACGACCACATGGAAATTTGCTTCCAACCTGCCTCCGTACATTCCAATGGGCTCCAAAATTTCGGCTTGCCCATCGACTTTGAATTCTTGTGGCAGCACGTGGATGATTTCTTCACCGGGCAGCATCACCAATTTGTGCACTTGGTTGCACAAAGTATGAATGTCTTTTTCACTGATCACTTCTTCGGAATCGGCGCGGGTAATGTAATCGCTGTGCTGCAAACTTCGTATGTGCTGGCCGGCGATCCCCACAATAACTTCTTCGATTTTCGAACCGGAATCCGCTTCGGCTTCTTGCACGGCTTGTTGAATGGACTGAATGGTTTGGGTGATATTGTTCACCACACCACGGTGCACGCCAAGACTTTTGGCTTTTCCGATTCCCAAAATTTCCATTTTTCCGTATTCGTTCTTGCGTCCGATCATGGCCACGATTTTTGTGGTTCCAATATCCAAGCCTACGGCTATGTCATTTTCTTTCATAGTTGTCATCGCATCACTTTTTTGTGCAAACAACTTGGTTCTCAAATTGTAAGCTTACATTTTTATAGGCTTTTAGTTTCTCTTCTTCTTTTGCCTTTTTATAAAAAGCCTTGAAATTATTTATTTTTTGATCCAAGCTTTCGATTTTCCCGAAAAAGACGTTAAAATCAAGTTTTCGCAGTTCCAGTTCGTAGTTGTTTTCGGCCAACCTTCTGATCGCAACCACGTGGTGTTTCAAAAAAGGATCATTTTCAATTTTTTTCAAAAGTGGAAAAACCCTTCCCAATTGTTTTTTTCCAATGCCGACCAAAATTGGCACCCGGGCGGAATGATAAGTTGACAAGGGCATCGCTTTTCCGTCGGAATCTATATAAAAAGGGGTTGCGGAAAAAACCCGTGCAATTGGTTTTCGTTGGGTGACCACAACGCCAAGAACCCCATCCACAGTTAAATAAACCTCGGCATCAGCAATCATTTCCTGATTGACCAACGTCTTTTCCAACCTACTCAAATCTAAGGTATCTTTCGGGAGGTTTTCCAACTTGCCGTTTTTTTGTATCAACAATTTATTAACCGCTGTTTCGGTGATGTACAAGTTGTCACCGTTGGTAAAATCAATGGAAACCGTTTCTACGTTCCTCGCAATGTTTCGGTTTTTCGCAAAACTGTAAAGCACGATCACCAAGACAATCAATGCTATCGCTTTTATGTAGTTCCACTTGTTTTTCATAGCTGTGGAGGCGCATAATTATACGCCTTTACGATTTTTTGTATTTCCTCTCCAATGTCGCCCGCGCCCATCATTACCACAACGGGGCAACCGGATTTTTTTATTTCTTGAAAAAGTTCCGTTTTATCGACCAGTTTTTTATTTTGGTGTTGAATCTTATTTAACAAAAAAGTAGCATCGATTCCTGAAATTGGTTGCTCTCGCGCCGGGTAAATTTCCAGCAACAACACATTGTCGAATTGCGCCAAACTTTGGGCAAAATCGTCGGAAAAATCACGGGTCCGGCTGTACAAATGGGGCTGGAAAACCGCTACTACTTTTTTGTCGGGATACATTTCCCGAACCGCTTGATGCACCGCATCAATTTCCGCCGGATGGTGTGCATAATCGTCAATCAACACAAAATCATTGGTTTTTATCCGATACGTGAACCGTCGTTGAACACCTTTGAAAGTTGCCAATGCGGAAATTAAATCTTTTGGGGAAACGCCATAGTCCAACGCCATTGCCAGCGCGGTAACAGCATTCGACAAATTGTGTTTTCCCGGCAAAGCGAATTTAAAACCCGTTTCCAAACCTGTTGGCGTTTGCAAATCAAATTCGTACCGCCCATTTTTAATTTGAATGTTTTTTGCCGAAAAATCAGCATTGTCGTCCACGCCGAAGGTTTTTCCGCGCAAGGGCAACCCGTTTTTCACGAACAATTTTTCCGGATCGGGGAGCAAATTCGCAAAATCACGAAACGATTGTTGCAGTTGTTCATTTTCACCATAAATGTCCAAATGATCGGCATCCATCGAAGTGATCGCCGCCATTGTGGGTGAAAGTTGCAAAAATGAACGGTCAAATTCATCGGCTTCCACGACAAAAACCTCCTCACCTTCCAATAGTATATTTGAGTGATAATTCTCGCTGATGCCACCCAAAAAAGCCGTTAATTTCACCCCGCTTTCTTTTAACAAATGTGCCAAAATCGCCGTGGTAGTTGTTTTTCCATGTGTTCCGGCAATGGCCAAAGTCGGTTTTCCTTTGGTGATTTCTCCCAAAACCTGTGCCCGTTTTTTCAGCAAAAATCCTTTTTCTTTAAAGTGGACGAACCATTTGTTTTCCGCAGCAACCGCCGGAGTATAAACAATTAAGGTTTTTTCTTTTTGAAAAAATCCAGGATCCAACAGCTCCATATTTTCGTCGAAAAACACCGAAACCGCTTCTTTCTGTAATCCGTCGGTAACCCGCGAAGGGGTTTTGTCGTAGCCCGCGACATGCTTTCCATTTTTAGCGAAATACCGGGCAAGCGCGCTCATTCCGATACCCCCGATACCGATGAAAAATACGTTTTGTATGGAATTCCCGCGAAGGCGGGAATCTTGCGCGATTTCACTCAATTTTCTATCTTTTTTGATTCAATAACTTTTCTACCTCGTCCACAATTTCTTTGGTTGCATTTGGTTTTGCCATTTTTTTGATATTTTCGGATAACCTGTTTTGCAGGTCTTCCGAACGTAGCAAATTCAAAAATTTAGGCTCAAAATCCTTTTCCAAATCGGATTCCCGAATGGTCACGGCCGCATTTTTTTCGGAAATGGCTTTTGCATTTTTGGTTTGATGATCTTCCGCCACATTGGGCGAGGGAATAAAAATCACCGGTTTTCCGACGATGCACAGCTCGCTAACGGAACTAGCACCGGCGCGGGAAATAATAATATCTGCCGCAGCATAGGTCAAGTCCATCCGATCCAAATATTCATAGACCTTCACAGCCTCATTTTCATGTTTTTTATAGTGTTCGAAATAAAATTTCCCAGTTTGCCAAATCACTTGTACTTCGTTCTTTTTGAAAGTTTCGAGTTGTTTTTCGATGAGTTGGTTAATCCTACGGGCGCCCAAACTTCCGCCCAAAACCAAGACTGTTTTTTTGTTTTCTTTTAAGTCGAAAAATTTTTGGGCTTCTTCTTTTATGCCTGCCTGCCGGTGAGGCTGGGAACCGATTCCCAATAAATCCTGCCGAACGGGATTTCCGGTGAACACAATTTTTTCTGTTGGAAAATACTTTTGCATTCCCTCATAGGCCACACAAATTTTGTCTGCTTTTTTCGAAAGCCACTTATTGGTAATTCCGGCGTGGGAATTTTGTTCTTGAATCAAAGTCGGAATTTTTCTATCAGCAGCACATTTCAGCAAGGGGCCACTTGCAAAACCTCCGGTTCCAATGGCAATATGTGGTTTGAATTTTCTCAAAATCCGGTTCGATTTCAGCAAACTGTCGATTACTTTCAATGGAAACGATGCATTTTTCAACAAGGATTTTCGCTGAATTCCGCTGATCCACAAGCCTTCGATTTTATAGCCGGCTTTCGGCACTTTTTGCATCTCCATCCGGTTTTTCGCGCCCACGAACAACAATTCCGCCGAGGGAAACCGTCGTTTGATTTCGTCCGCAATGGCGATCGCCGGATAAATATGCCCGCCGGTTCCGCCCCCTGATATGATGATGCGTAGATTTTTCATTTTCTCCCTCTTCCCTAATTCATACAGATTATACAAATTCAAGTCCTTCGGACTTCTTATCTTTTGGTTCTTCCTCCCCGGATTTCATCCGAGGTTATTCATATTCAAGTCCTTCGGACTTCTTTATGTATATTTTTTCTGTCTTTTTTTAAACTTTAATCCTTCCGAAAACTCATAACTCCGAACTCATAACTCTTTCAAATCGTTTCGCTCAAAACCTCCAACGGATTGTCGGAATGTTTCAATTCTTCTTCTTTTTCTTGTTCGCGGATTTCTTCGCGTTTTGCGCTTACGCTGAGCAAAATTCCCAAGGCCAAACAGGTCATCCAAATGGAAGATCCGCCTGAACTGATCAACGGCAGCGTTTTTCCGGTGACGGGAAACAGTTCCACCGCGACACCCATGTTGATGAATGCCTGAAAAATAATGGGCAAGCCCACACCGATGGCCAATAGTTTCCCAAAAACCGAATCGGCTTTGGTGGCGATAATGACCAAACGGAACAGCAATAGCAAATAGGCCAACATCACGAAAAATGCTCCGATCAAGCCCATTTCTTCCACAATGATCGCAAAAATAAAATCGGAAGAGGATTGTGGCAAAAAGTTGCGCTGCACGCTTTTTCCTATTCCAATTCCCGTAACCCCGCCGGTGGCAATGGCGATTTTTGCTCTTTCGATTTGATAATTGTCCTCATTGGATTCGCTTGCAAAATTTTCGACCCGGCTGATCCACGTATCTACCCGGTTGGGGAACATTCCGGGAAAAGCTTTTGCCGAAAGCACGAACAAAGCGAGTACCAAAATTCCGCTTCCGATGATAATTCCCAAATATTTCCATGAGTAACCGCCCAAAAACACCAGAATCATCACGTTCGCAAAAATGAGCGCCGTGGTGGAAAAATTGGCGGGTAAAATTAAAATCAACACCAAAAAAACCGGCAACCACAGCGGCAAAATGGTTTCTTTGAACGCCACTTTTTCCCCGTAAATTTTGGAGAGATAGCGCGCAACATAAATCATCAATACCACGGAAGCCAAAGTCGAAGTTTGGAACGACATGTTCACGATCGGAACTTGTATCCAACGGCTGGCATTTGCGCCACCGATTGTAGTTCCTTGCGCCAACGTATAGGCCAACAAAATAATGATGATTGGCAACAACAAAATGGAAAGGCCTTTGAAATAGCGATAAGGAATTTTGTGCACGGTGTAAATAATAACAAAGCCCAAGGCCAAATGCACAAAATGCTCCACCAAATATTTGAAAGTGCCGCCATCGCCGTACAAATAGGCGATGTTGCTGCTCGCGCTGTAAACCGGCAAAAACGAAAACACGGCCAACAATGCGGCAATTGCCCACACGGCTTTGTCGCCTTTTAAATTGGAAAATATGTTTGTTTTTGTTGCCATTTTTCAGGTTCGTTCGGTTTATAATCTCCGTACGGCTTCTTTAAATTGCCGCCCACGATCTTCATAATTCTCATACAAATCAAAACTTGCGCAAGCGGGCGAAAGCAAAACGGTGTCGCCACGTTCGCCAATTTTATAGGCAATTTTCACTGCTTCATCCATCGATTGGGTTTCCACAATGATATCAATGCAATTTCCAAATGCTTGAAGCAATTTTGAATTGTCCACCCCCAAACAAATGATCGCTTTCACTTTTTCGTTCACCAAAGGCAGCAAATCTTCATAATTGTTCCCTTTGTCCTCGCCGCCAACGATCCAAATTATTTCGGTCGAAACCGCGCCCAAAGCATAAAAAGTAGCATTCACATTGGTCGCTTTGGAATCGTTGATGTACTGCACATTGTTTATTTTCAACACGCTTTCCAATCGATGTTCCACACCAGAAAAACGTTCCAAACTCTCACGAATGGTCTGCTTTCGAATGCGCAATAAATGGGCGACTGTTGAAGCTGCCATTGCATTTTTTGTGTTGTGTTGGCCTTTTAGCGCCAGGTTTGCTGTTTCCATTTCAAATTGGGTGTTATCGAGGTTGATTATTATTCTGTTGTCTTTTATATATGTTCCTTCAATGGGTTCGTTTTGGAACGTCAGCGGAATTTTTCGCGGTTTTATGGAATGGGTTTCCAACCATTTTGCAATTGTTTTGTCATCGGCATCGTAAATGAAATAATCGCTTTCGGTTTGGTTTTTTATGATTTGAAATTTCGATGCAATGTATTTTTCAAAACTGTTTTCATACCGGTTCAAATGATCGGGCGTGATGTTGGTGAGCACGGCGATGTGCGGTCGAAAATCGACAATGCCATCCAACTGAAAACTACTCAGTTCCAAAACGTAGCACGAAACCCTTTTCGCCGCAACTTGTTTGGCGAAACTGTCGCCAATGTTGCCCGCCATCGAAACATCCATTTTCCCATTTTTCAAAATGAATTCCGTCCAACTGGTTACCGTAGTTTTTCCGTTGCTTCCGGTGATTCCGATAATGGTGGCATCGGTATATTTCGATGCGAATTCGATTTCGGAAATCACGGGAATATTTTTTTCCAAAAGTTTTTTGACAATTGGAACACTTTCGGGTATCCCCGGACTTTTCATTACCAAATCCGCGTTTAAAATCAAGGCTTCGGAATGGGTTTCTTCTTCCCAATCAATTTTATTTTGTTCAAGAACTTGTCTGTATTTTTCTTTTATTTTTCCTTTGTCCGAAACAAAAACCGCATAGCCTTTTTGTTGGGCCAAAATCGCCGTTCCGACCCCACTTTCTCCACCACCAAGTACCGCCAGCCTCTTCATTTATCTAATTTTTAATGTCACAATGGTAATCACCGCCAACAAAATGCCGATGATCCAAAACCGCACGACGATTTTGCTTTCGTGCTGCCCCAATTTTTGATAATGATGATGGAGCGGCGACATCAAAAAAATCCGGCGGCCTTCGCCGAATTTCTTTTTGGTGTATTTGAACCAACCCACTTGCATCACCACCGAGAGGTTTTCCATCAAAAACACACCACACAAAATGGGGATCAACAATTCTTTTCTGGTGGCAATGGCCAACACGGCAATGATTCCGCCGATGGTCAAACTTCCGGTGTCGCCCATAAAAACTTGCGCCGGATAAGTGTTGTACCATAAAAACCCGACCAGAGCCCCGGCAAAAGCCGCAATGAAAACCGTCATTTCGCCGGAACGCGGAATGTTCATCACGTTCAAATAGTCCGAAAAAACAATGTTGCCCGAAACCCATGCAAAAACCCCCAATGTCAACACGACAATGGCCGAACTTCCGGCGGCGAGGCCATCGATTCCGTCGGTCAAATTTGCGCCGTTGGAAACGGCCGTTACAATGAAAATGACAATTGGAATGAACACCAACCACGCATATTTTTCAAACCCCGGGTCGATCCAAGAAATCAATTTTGAATAGTCGAACTCGTTGTTTTTCACAAAAGGAATGGTGGTAATTAGGGTTTTTTCTTCGTTCTTGAACTCCACAGGTGCATTTTGCGTAATTTCTTCTTGGGAAAATTTTGGGTTGACCACTTCTTGTTTCACGGTAACCGCCGGATGAAAATACATGGTGGCGCCAATAATGATCCCTAAACCAACTTGACCGATGACCTTGAATTTTCCTTTTAGGCCTTCTTTGTTTTTTTTGAAA
The DNA here is from genome assembly GCA_035705295.1 of Flavobacteriaceae bacterium. Classification (GTDB taxonomy): domain Bacteria; phylum Bacteroidota; class Bacteroidia; order Flavobacteriales; family Flavobacteriaceae; genus DASSWG01. Next base: position 9,777 of record DASSWG010000008.1, on the reverse strand, counting down.
GTTTTGATGTAATCGTCGATAAAACCAATGGTTCCCATCCAAAGCGTGGTCACAATCAGCAACAAAACATACACGTTTTCCAATTTCACGAACAGCAAAACCGGGATCAAGGTGGAAATAATGATGATGATCCCGCCCATGGTCGGCGTTCCGGCTTTTTCGGATTGCCCGTGCAAACCGAGGTCGCGCACGCTTTCGCCCACTTGTTTTCTCAATAAATAGTTGATGATCCGTTTCCCGAAAATCGTAGAAATGGCCAACGACAAAATGATGCACATCGCCGCACGGAACGAAATGTACTGGAACAATTCCGCCCCGGGCAGTTGATATTGTTTTTCCAAAAAGTCGAAAAGATAGTACAACATTTTTTTGCTCGTTTAATCGATAATTTGGTGATCGGTGATCGGTGATCGGTGATCGGTGATCTGTGATCTGTGATCTGTGATCCGATAATTTATTACTAAAACACAACACTAATAATTAAAAACCCGCAACCCGCATACCCGCAACCCTTAACCTCGCAACTCATTTCCCGAGTTCCTCCAAAAATTGGGTGACGATTTTAAAATCATCGAAATCGGTGCGTTTTCCATTTATTTCTTGATACGTTTCATGCCCTTTTCCGGCAATGAGGATGATGTCGTTTTTATTTGCCATTGCACAAGCGGTTTTTATCGCTTGTTTTCGGTCGGTGATCGCCAAAATTTTATTGAAATTCTGCGGTTCCACTCCCGCTTCAATATCTGCGATGATCGCTTCCGGATTTTCCGTTCGCGGATTGTCGCTCGTAAAAATCACTTTGGTGCTCAACGCCGAAGCGATGTGGCCCATTTTTGGGCGCTTGGTTTTGTCGCGGTCGCCGCCGCAACCTACCACCGTGATCAATTCTTCGTTTTTTGTGCGGATCGCGTCGATGGTTTCCAGCACATTTTTCAATGCATCGGGCGTGTGGGCATAATCCACGATTACCGTAATTTTTTCTTTTTTTGAAATGGAATGTTGGAACCTTCCGCCAACAGGTTTTAGCTCGCTGATGAGCCGCAGATTTTCCATTTCATCCAAACCAAGCAGGTCGGCGACAGCGTAAATGGCCAGTAAATTATAGGCATTGAACGTTCCTACCAATTTGGACCAAAGTTCGTTTTCGCCGATTTTTAGCAACAATCCGGTGAATTCATTTTCGAGAATTTGCGCTTTGTAATTCGCATACGATTTTAAGGCGTAGGTTTTTATATTCGCCTTCGTATTCTGCAACATCACCAAACCATTTTTGTCATCTACATTGGAAAGTGCAAATGCCGAAACCGGCAATTCATCAAAAAATTGCTTTTTCACATCGCGGTATTCTTGAAAAGAAGCGTGATAATCCAAATGATCGTGCGACAAATTGGTGAAAACGCCGCCCGCAAAATGCAAACCGGTGGTCCGGTGTTGCGCGATTCCGTGCGAACTTACTTCCATAAAACAAAATTCCACGCCTTCGTCATTCATCATTTTCAAATAGTGGTTAATAGTCAATGAATCGGGCGTGGTGTTTTTGGTGTCGAAAGTTTTATCGCCAACAATAATTTTTACGGTGGAAAACAATCCGGTTTTGAAACCAGCTTTGGTAAAAAGTTGATACAGCAAAGAAGCAATGGTCGTTTTTCCGTTGGTTCCGGTAATTCCCACCAGTTTCAAATTTTCGGATGGATTTCCATAATAATTCGAAGTCATAAACGCCAAAGCTTTATGTGAATCTTCGACCTGTACATAAGTAATTCCGTTGATTTTGCGTTCGGGGAATTTTTCGCAGATAATCGCCAACGCACCTTTTTCGCAGGCTTTCTCAATAAAATCGTGCCCGTCGGAAAGGCTTCCTTTTATGGCAATGAACACATCGTTCAGTTCAACTTTTCGCGAATCGAACTGAAGGTTGTTGACGGCAATATCGGTTTGGCCGATCACGGCTTTTATCGAAACCTTGTACAATATGTCTTTTAAAACAATCAACTTACTTTTAGGTTTACGCGTTGGTTTTCTTTAATTTTTTTTCCTTTCGGAATGGATTGGCCGGTGACCGTTCCCACTCCATTTATGTTTACTTTCAACCCCATGTTTTCCAACAACGAAACGGCATCCATCGCGGGAAGTCCTGTTACGTCGGGCATAATGGTTTTGTATTTTCGCGCGGTTTCAAAATAGGCTTGGTAACTTTTTTCGATTTGTGGATTGTTGGTTTTCAAGGTTTCCAATTGATCGATCACGGGTGTATCCGCATATATTTTTTGAACAATTTGGCTGAAAACCGGAGCGGCGACAATGTTTCCGTAAAAACCAATCGCCGGATTGGGTTTGTGGATTACCACGATGCAGGAATATTTTGGTTTTTCGGCAGGAAAATACCCGGCAAACGACGAAATGTACCTTCCTCCTTCGATCCAATATTCGGTTTGGCAGGTTCCTGTTTTTCCGGCCATGGAATAATCTTCGGAAAAAATATTGCTCGCCGTTCCGCGCTCGACAGTGTTTTTCATCATTTCCTTCACTTTCAATGCCGTTTCTTTGGAACAAACGGAACCCACCACGATGGGTTCTTCAAACGATTTGACCAATTTGTTCTGACTGCGGACTTCTTTGATAAAACGCGGTTTTATTTTCACACCATTATTTGCGATGGCATTGTAAAAAGCCAATGTTTGCAAGGGCGTGAGTTCCACTCCATAACCAAACGACATCCATGGCAAAGTGGTTCCATACCAATCCGGGTCGTCCGGGTGTGGGATTTCCGGCGTTCCCTCACCTTTTATTTTCAGACCGATTTTTTCGTTCAAGCCCATATTGTTCAACCGGTTGATGAATTTTTCGGGATTGTCCTTGTAATTGTTGTAAATAATTTTCGAGAAAGCGGTGTTCGAGGAAAGTTCAAAAGCCCGAGCAGCGGAAATTTTCCCAAATCCGCCGTGGTGCGAATCGTACACCACCCGGTCAAAATAGCGAACGCTTCCATCTTCGGTGTCAATGACGGTGCTGGTATCGATCACGTTGTCTTCCAACGCGGCGACCATTGCCATCAATTTAAAAGTGGAGCCCGGTTCGTGCGCTTCGTAAACGGCATAATTTCTTTTTTCGAAATAATTTCCGGTTTTTTCCGAACGTCCCAAATTCACGATCGCCCGAATGGCACCGGTTTCCACTTCCATCACCACGACGGTTCCGTGTTCGGCCTCGTATTGTTGCAATTGTTGCAGCAAGGCGTGGTGCGCAATGTCCTGAATGTTCACATCGATGGTGGTCACCACGTCCAATCCGTCTTCCGGATCCACTTCGTTCGCATCGCCGATGGGCTTCCAAATGCCGTTTGCGATTTTTTGTTTCAACCGGTGGCCGTTCGTCCCTTCCAAATAATTTTCGAACGCGCCTTCGAGCCCCACCGAGCCGTAACCCACGGTTCGCTCGGCAATTTTTCCCAAAGGATGTTCGCGAACGATACTTTGTTCGGCAATGAACCCACCTTGGTAAGGTCCCAGTTCGAACATGGGAAAATTTTTCACTTTGATGTATTCCGAATAGCCCAAATTTCCCACAATGAACAAATACCTGTTTTTGTTTTTTCGTGCTTCGCGAAGTCGGTTTTCATAATACGAACGTGATTTTCCAAACATTTCTGAAAGTGATTTCACAAGTGGCCCGAGGTATTTTTCAAAATCTTCTTGCGAAACGGTGACCGCATCAAACCGAATGTCGTATTGCGGAACCGAAGTGGCCAAAATTCCACCGTGGGCGCCGTATAAATTTCCACGGTTGGCCTCTATCGTGAAATTTCGATAGACCCTTTTTTGTGCCAATTCCCGAAAATGATCGCCTTCCACAAATTGAATTTTGAACAACTGAAACCCAATGGCCAACGCAAAAACAAACATGCAAGCCGCTATGAAGTAGAAACGGTTCGATATGTTTTTCTCGTTGGACATTTTTTGTTGTTCGTTATTGGTTATTGAGTTATTGATTACTGAGTTATTGGTTATTAAGTTATTCGTTATTGAGTTAAATTCACTCACTGTTCACCGATCACCACTCACCGATCACCGATCACCAATTACGATAATTTTAAAAGGCGGTTCGGTGGCCGGCGCAATTTCCCGTTTTGCCATTTTATCGATGATGGTCGATTCCATTTTCATACGCATCAACCGGGTGCGTGCATCGACAAACTCGCTACGCAACTCTTTCACACCTTCGCTCAACCTTGCGATTTCGTGCACTTTTCGTTCTGCGGAATGCGAGCTGTAAATCATGACGATCGCCAATACCGTGCAGAACAAAATGAACCGCCAATGCTTCATTGCATCGTCGCTGAAAAGGAATTTTCCCCTCAAAAAATCGTATACTCCTTTCTTCATCTTCGTTTCTATAATTTCTCCGCGACCCGCAATTTTGCGCTCCGGGCGCGGTTGTTGTTTTTAATTTCTTCAAAAGATGGCCGTATCATCCCCCCTATTTTTTTGAACGGAACCGAAATGTTCCCATAAAAATCTTTTTCGGGCTCGCCTTCGAACATTCCACTTCTGATAAACCGTTTTACCAAGCGGTCTTCCAACGAGTGGTAGGAAATCAGGCTTAGCCTTCCTCCTTTTTCCAACAATTTTTCGGTTTGTTCCAAAAATTCTTTCAACACTTCCAGTTCTTGGTTTACCTCAATACGGATTGCCTGGTATATTTGCGCCAACAATTTGTGCTCCCTTCCTTTTGGCAAAAACGGAGCTAAAATTTCTTTTAGTTCCGCTCCGGTTTCGATTGGTTTTTGCTTTCGCTCGAACACAATGGTTTTTGCGATTTTTATGGAATTCCGCAATTCGCCATAGTTGCGTAAAATTTCTTTCAATTGTGCTTCTTCATATTCATTGATCACTTGAAAAGCGCTGATTTCGTTTTCTTGATCCATCCGCATATCCAATTTAGCTTCAAAACGCGTTGAAAACCCACGTTCGGCTTCGTTGAATTGATGGGAGGAAACCCCAAAATCACCCAAAATGCCATCGACTTTTTTCACGCCTTCCACACGCAAAAACCGTTTGATGTGTCGAAAATTTGCCGGAATCAATTTGAAACGCTCATCGTCCAAGGCGTTTTTCAACGCATCTTGATCTTGGTCAAAAGCATACAGCTTTCCTTTTTCGTTCAGGCGTTTTAAAATTTCTTTCGAATGTCCGCCACCGCCAAAAGTCACGTCCACATAAGTCCCCGATGGATCAATATTGAGCCCATCGACGCTTTCTTGCAACAGCACCGGGTTATGATATTCCATCTTCAAAATTTTCTTCCCCCATAACTTCTTCCGCCAAATCGGCAAAATCGCCCGTGGCATCTTCAATCGCGGCTTCATATTTGGTTTTGTCCCAAATTTCCACAATGTTGATCGCCGAAGACAACACAATTTCTTTTTTCAAACCGGCAAACCCCGTCAAATCTTTCGGCACCAATAATCGGCCGTTTCCGTCCACTTCCACGGTTTTTACGCCAGCAGTAAACCTTCTGATGAAATCGTTGTTCTTTTTTTTGAACCGGTTGAGCTTGTTCATTTTTTGCATCAACCCGTTCCATTCTGCCATTGGATACAACTCCACACAAGCTTGGAACACCGATCGTTTCAGCACAAAACCATCTTTCAGCATGGGCAAAAATTGCTTTTTCAAAGCCGAAGGCAGCATTACACGGCCTTTTGCGTCGATTTTGCATTCGTATGTTCCTACCAGGTTTACCACTATAACTTATTATAAGGTCAAATATATTAATTTTTTTACCACTTTTTACCACTTTTTACCACATTGTTGATAAGTTTTTGTTCACAACTTGTTCTTTTTGAGCAACAAACAGCTAGTTATTTGTGAGCAAACAAGTTAAAAATACAAGGAAAAGTCTTTTTTATATTTTAAAGCACTAACTTTCACGAAGACCGAAAAAAAGGTTAAACTTGCACAAATATCCCTATATTTGCATTTGCCGTTCGGCAATTAGTAGGTTTTCAAACCGCAATTTTTTGAATGAAACAAGCAATTAAATCCGAAGGAAAATTCAAATATGTTGAAGTCGGGGAAGGAACCCCGATTATTGTACTTCACGGATTGATGGGCGGATTGAGCAACTTTGATGGTGTCACGGAATATTTCCCGACAAAAGGCTACAAAGTCGTCATTCCGGAACTTCCACTTTACAAAATGCCCTTGTTGAAAACCGGCCTCGGAACGCTTTCCAAATACATCAAAGAATTCATCAAGTTCAAAGGTTACCAAGAAGTGATTTTATTGGGAAACTCGTTGGGCGGGCACATTGCGCTGCTCACCACGAAATTGTATCCTGAAAATATCAAAGCCTTGGTGATCACCGGAAGCTCCGGTTTGTACGAAAGTGCGATGGGCGAAAGTTATCCGCGCCGTGGCGATTATGATTTCATTAAGAAAAAGGCCGAAGATGTGTTTTACGACCCTGCCGTGGCCACCAAAGAAATTGTGGACGAAGTGTTCGAAACCGTGAACGATCGCAACAAACTCATCCGTACCTTGGCCATTTCCAAGAATGCCATTCGACACAATATGGCCAAAGATTTGCCGAAAATGAACATTCCCACTTGTATTATTTGGGGAAAACAAGACGGTGTGACCCCACCGGAAGTCGCCATAGAATTTGACAAACTCCTGCCCGATTCCGATTTGTTTTGGATCGATAAATGTGGCCACGCTGCGATGATGGAACATCCGTTGGAGTTCAACAAAATTCTTTCCAACTGGTTGGATGAACGCGGATTATAATTTTTTCTAGATGAAAATCACTTCTTCCGAATTTGTCGTCAGCAACAGCGATGTTGCAAAATGCCCCACGAAAGAAATCCCGGAATATGCATTTATTGGGAGAAGCAACGTCGGAAAATCTTCACTCATCAATATGCTGACCAATCATAAAAACCTGGCGAAAACCTCGGGAAGACCCGGAAAAACGCAATTGATCAATCATTTCCTGATCAATGGCCACTGGTTTTTGGTGGATTTGCCTGGTTACGGTTATGCGCGCGTGAGCAAAAAAGCGAAAAAAACCTTTCAAAAATTCATCACCGAATATTTTGCCAAAAGAAAACAACTTATTTGTGCTTTTGTGCTGATCGATGTACGTCATTCCCCCCAAAAAATAGACTTGGAATTTATGCAATGGCTGGGCGAAAACGGAGTTCCTTTTGGAATGATTTTCACCAAAGCTGACAAATTAAAGCCCAAAGCACTGGAAAAAAACCTCGCCGATTACCAACAAAAAATGTTGGAGTTTTGGGAAGAATTGCCGCCCCATTTTGTTACTTCTTCCACCGACGGAACCGGGAAAGAGGAGTTGTTGGGGTATATTGAGGGGCTGAATTCGTCCTTATAATTCATTTTTTTTCCATTCCGATTCCCCGCAAAATAATCACATAAATTTTCACCCTAAGCTTTATTCATTCGGGTCTTTCCCGCCGAATTTTGTCAGTTTATATGTAAAGCTCAACATAAAGTAGCGTTCCAAAACCAAATTTTGGGTATCTTGAATATAATCCTCTCCGGTGCTTCGGTAAGTGCTCACATTTTGGTTCAATAAGTCATAGGCCTGCAACTCAATAGTTGCATTGTCATCCAAAAATTTATAGCCCAAACTCGCGTTCCATAATACAGAAGTGGGATCGAACGAACCGCGGACATTTCCGTCATAACCGTAATCGATTTCACTTTCAAAAATGATATTTTCCGGCCAAAAGGTCGTTAGGTCCAAATTGATGTTATGGTTCGCAAAACTTTCTTCCCGGTTTTGAAAAATATCGTATTGGGAAAAACGATAACCCAAACTATAACGGGCAGAAATGGAGAAAATATCCCCAATTTCATACCCCAAACTTATGCGAGGCGTGACGTTTATTCCTTGCGATTCATAACGTTTCCCGTTGGAAAAACCTACCGAATTGTTCATCGAGCCCCACAAACCGGCGCCGTATTTAAAAATTCGTTTTTCTTTTTTATAACGTTTGTTGAAGGAACCGCCCAAACTCATTCGATAATTTCCGTCCACATTAGTGTAGGTTGTGGTGCGCAACAAGTTTTCGTCGGTGGTGCTTATTGAAACAACTTGGTCGTCGGTGAAATTCACCGATCCATAAATATAATATCCGGACCGTGTCGCAAAATCATAATTCCGCATTCCGAAGCGAATATTTTGACTGAATTCCGGCTTCAGATTTGGGTTCCCCGTAATTATGTTCAACGGGTTCGTGCGGTCCGTTACCGGCTGTAATTGCTGAAGGGACGGAACATTCGAGTTGGTTCGGTAATTAAAATAAACCGAACTCGATTTTTTGAGTTGATAGCGCACATACGAACTTAAATACAAATTGTTGTACGTATTTTCAAACGCTACATCATCAATTAAATTCTCGCTTTTCAAGGTGGTGTTCAATAATCCGGCATCAAAACTGGCGCGCCATTTTTCCCCTTCATAACTCAGTCCCACATTGGGAATATGCTTAGTTCCGTTGAATTCAAATTCGTTGCTCAAACTTTCGTCAAAATCGGAATATGCTTGTGCGTCGATATTGAAATCAAAGACATCGCGCGTGCTGCTGCCGTTTTCAATTTCGAGGTCATAGGAAATATCCAAAAAGAAATCTTTGGCCAAAACCGATCGGTTGGAAATTCCGGCTTCGTATCGATTCTCTTTGCGCTCTTCGTCAATAAATTGGTTTTGAGTTTCGGTTTCCGGATTTGTTTCATCGTAAATAATGCGTTCGGAAAAAAAGAATTGTTCCCCGTCGTATTTATCGTGGGTATTGTTGAAATGAAATTCGAGATAAGCTCCATCGCCGCCAAATTTTCGGATAAAATTCAAACGGTTGCTGAAATTTCCGCTGTAATTATCCAAATTCGTAAAGGTTTCGGAGGAGTTGATCAAACTCTCGCTTTCATCCAACGATTCCGATGAGGAATTGCTGACAGAATACCCGGTATTGATTTGCAAATGTGGCTTAATGGAAATGCGGGTGAGCGTATCGGGCTCAAATTCCAATTCCAAATCGGCTTTGTGTGCGTCGCTTACAAAATTGGAAGACGAAACGCTGTTCGTAAAGTAACGACTATCGGGCAAAATATTTTCGCGGTAAATTTTGGTGCGTTTTTCGGTGTCTTTTCGACCATAAAAATAAGTTCCGCCCAACTCTGTGGTTTCGTTCCATTTATTGGTGAGGTTGATTCCGCCCGAAGTCGATTTTGTCAGTCCATCTCCTCTACCAAAAATTCCTCCGTTGGTAAAAAAAATTGTGTTTCCACTTCTGGTGAAATTGAACGCATTGCTCCCCATCAATTCCCAAAGTTCGCTGGACGAAAACCCGGATTCGTTGATGTTGTTCGTGCCGCCCAGCACACTGAGCCGAAAATCGCCGTTGAAATAATTGGCAATTCCGCTCAAATTGTAACGCTCATCGGTTCCCCCGGCGGCTGTCAACCGTGAAAAATAACCTTTGTCCATATCTTCCTTCAGCTCAATGTTGATGGTTTTATTATCCGGATCGCCCGCTTTTCCGGTAAATTCTTCCGATTTGGTTTTGGTGCTCACCACTTGTATTTTATCGATGATTTCTTTGGGCAAATTTTTTGTGGCAATTTTAGGATCACCGCCAAAAAACTCCTCTCCGTTCACCAAAATCTTGTTCACCGGTTTTCCGTTCACGGTAATATTCCCTTCATTATCCACCTCAACACCCGGCAGTTTTTTCAACAATTCCTCCAAATT
>DASSWG010000007.1:0-5148 GCA_035705295.1 Flavobacteriaceae bacterium | reverse complement strand
TTGAACAATTCAATCTTTTTCGCATCAACCAATTTTTTCAATTCGGGTTTTTGAACGAAACTTTCGCGGGTTTCTTCTTTTTCCGATTCGAGCAATGGAAATTCGTACAAATTCTGCCAAATTCCTTTTCCGGTGCGTTGTTGCAAAAGAGTTTGCTTGTTTTTGGAAACAAATACCAAATAATTGAAATGGCGCAAAGTGGTTTTTATCTTTTTTGTTTTCACTGGCAATTTTTCGATTTTTCCAAGCTGAAGAGCCATGCACGAATTTTGGAACGGACAAGTTTCGCACAACGGGTTTTTGGGTTTACATTGCAGCGCGCCAAATTCCATCAAAGCTTGGTTGTGCTCAGCGGGTTTTTTCGGGTCGATCAATTGATGTGCCAATTGCTTGAATTCTTTTTTTCCAAGCGTTGAATCAATCGGGGTTTCAATTCCGAAAATTCGGGAAAGCGCGCGGTAAACGTTTCCATCGACCACAGGAACGGGCTCGCCGAAACAGATGGAAGCGATGGCGGCGGCCGTGTAATCGCCAATTCCTTTCAGCTTTAATAAACCCGATGCGGTTTTGGGAAATTCGCCGTTTTTTTCTTCCGCAATATATTTTGCGGTGAAATGCATGTTCCGCGCGCGCGAATAATAGCCAAGTCCTTGCCACAATTTCAGTACTTTTTCTTCCGAAGCTTTTGCCAAGTCGAAAACCGCTGGGAAATTTTCGAGAAAAACCTCATAATAAGGTAGTCCTTGTGCCACCCGCGTTTGTTGCAGCATAATTTCGCTCAGCCATATTTTATAGGGATCGACAGTGTTTCGCCACGGAAGTTCGCGTTTTTGGGGCAAGTACCAATCGATCAGCTTCTCGGAAAAATTCATTTCGTGAAAATTATGCTTGCAATAATAAAAGTTTATTCCATTACCTTTTAAAGGATTAGGCTTGAAATATTGAATATTAAATCCGTATATTTGCGCTCTTGAAAAACATAAATCCTAAAATAAAAAAATAATCCAACATGACAAAAGCAGAAATCGTAGCAAAAATTTCAGACAAACTTGGAATGGAAAAAGCTGATGTACAGGCGACTGTCGAATCATTTATGACGGAAGTTAAAGGTTCTTTGGAAGAAGGCGAAAATGTATATTTGAGGGGTTTTGGAAGCTTTATCGTTAAAACCCGTGCCGAGAAAACAGGGAGGAACATTTCAAAAAACACAACCATCAAAATTCCCGCGCACAACATTCCCGCTTTCAAACCGGCCAAAGTTTTTGTCGATGGGGTAAAAAGCAAAGTTGCCGTAAACTAAAAAAAGTAAAGACAGACGGCCGTCTGTCTCAAACAATAGACAATAAGTATTAATTAAAAAAACGACCCTGTATGCCAAGTGGTAAAAAAAGAAAAAGACATAAGGTGGCCACGCACAAGCGTAAAAAACGCCGAAGAGCCAACCGCCATAAGAAAAAGTAGTGTAGGCGCTACTTTTTTTGTTTAAGAACGTTCATTGACATCGAGGATTTTCATAACAAACCCATAAAAATTTTATGGAAAACCTCTTCAGGATTCAAAACCCTGTGATAAATTTTGTTTAATCCATCTGTTCCGCGTTTGCCAAAAATAGATTTTGGCGAAAAAACGATGGGATGGATAAAAATCGAAACGCATGAATAAGGAATTAATTATTCGAACCAGTTCCTCTGCCGTTGATTTTGCCTTGTTAAAAGATGGAAAACTAATAGAATTGCACAAAGAAAACGATGACAGTAATTTTGCGGTCGGCGATATTTTTCTCGCCAAAATCAGAAAAACTGTTCCCGGGCTTAACGCGGCATTTGTAAATGTCGGGTACGAAAAAGATGGTTTTTTACACTATCACGACCTCGGCCCCCAGGTAAGTTCACTTTTGAAATTCTTAAAACGTGTAAGCACAGGTAAACTAAAGGACTATTCGCTCAAAAATTTTCCTTTGGAAAAAGACATTGATAAAAACGGGGCCATTGCCGACGTTTTAAAATCAAATCAATCGCTACTGGTACAAATCGTAAAAGAACCCATTTCAACAAAAGGACCCAGAATAAGCAGCGAACTTTCCCTCGCCGGAAGGTACGTTGTACTGGTCCCTTTTTCCGACCGGATTTCCGTTTCCCAAAAAATCGACAGCAAAGAAGAAAAAGATCGGCTGAAGAGATTGGTGAAAAGCATCCGGCCAAAAGGGTTTGGAGTGATCATTCGTACCGTGGCACAAGGCAAAAAAGTAGCCGAGTTGGACAAAGATGTGCAAAATCTCATCGATCGTTGGACCGGAATGTGCAAGAAATTGCAAAAAGCAAGCTATCCCACCAAAGTGCTGGGGGAGCTCAGCCGGGCATCGGCGATGATGCGCGATTTGTTCAACGACTCGTTCACCGCCATCCATACCGATGACGAAGCACTTTACACGCAAATCAAAGACTATGTGGGCGAAATATCGCCCCAAAAAGAATCGATCGTGAAGTTGTACAATTCAAACGAGCCCATTTTTGAAAAACATGGGGTGGAGCGTCAAATAAAAACCGCTTTTGGGAAAACCGTTTCCATGAACAAAGGGGCCTATTTGGTGATCGAGCACACGGAGGCCATGCACGTCATTGACGTGAACAGTGGCAACCGGAGCAACAAGGCAAAAACCCAAGAAGGTACCGCTTTGGAGGTGAACATGATCAGCGCCACCGAAGTTGCCAGGCAATTGCGCCTGCGCGATATGGGCGGGATCATTGTCATCGATTTCATCGATATGGGCAAGGCCGAAAACCGCAAAAAATTGTTCGATCATTTGCGCCAAGAAATGGAAGACGATCGGGCGAAGCACAAAATTTTGCCCCCGAGCAAATTTGGTTTGGTGCAAATTACCCGGCAACGGGTGCGCCCCGAAATGAACATCAAAACCCGAGAGGAAAACCCGAACGGGAATGGTGAAATTGAGGCGCCAATTGTGATCATCAACAAGATCAACACCGATTTGCAAAAACTGATCAAAAAGGATTATAAAAAAGTGTCGTTGAGCGCGCACCCTTTTATAGCCGCCTTTTTAACAAGAGGAATTCCATCGCCCAGGGGAAAATGGTTTTTTGACCACAACCGTTGGGTAAAAATTTTACCTAGAGATGCTTACACGTACCTCGAATACCACTTCCACGACAAAAACGGGGAAGTGATCGAATTATAATAAAAACCCTGTCGAAAAATTTTTCGATGGGGTTTTTTGGTTTCGTATATTTATTGTTATGTTCAAAACCCATAAAACCTATACCGTTGCCGAAGCTACGCAAAAATTAATGAACTATTGCGTCTATCGCGAACGTTGCCACAAGGAAGTGGAAAAAAAACTGGATGAACTACGAATGATTCCCGAAGCAAAAGCTCAAATTATAAATAAGTTGTTGCAAGAAGATTTTTTGAACGAAGAACGTTTCGCCAAAAGTTTTGCAAGAGGAAAATTTCGAATCAAAAAATGGGGAAAAATCCGAATTCTCCGCGAGCTGAAACAACGCGACATTTCAAAATACAACATAACTTCGGCCATGGAAGAGATTGACGAAAATGAATATCTAAAAACCCTTGACGAAACAGCTCGTAAAAAACTGACCCTGATCCCGGATAAAAACCCGGCAAAAAGAAAAAAGAAACTCGCCGATCACCTGTTTTACAAAGGCTATGAGAGCCCATTGGTTTACGAGAAAGTACATGAGCTAATAACTTCCTAATCCTGCGATGATTAAAACGGTAGAACAGATGACTTCACAAGGTTGTTAATTCAATCACTCGTTCACCCGAAAACCCGCAACCCGTTATCCCTTCACATCCAATGCATCGCGCAAAGCATTTCCCATTAGCATAAAAGCCATTACCAAACTCATGATGGCCAAACCGGGAATAATGGCCAAATAGGCTTTTCCCAAAATAATGTAGCTGTAATGATCTTTGATCATCGCGCCCCAACTCGGAATTGGCGGTTGCGCACCGATTCCCAAAAAACTCAATCCGCTTTCGATCAAAATGGCAGCGGCAAAATTTGCTGCGGAAATCACAATGACCGGGGCCATAATATTGGGCAAAATATGTTTGGTAATGATGCGCCAATTTTGGAAACCCAAAGCTTTTGCTGCCGTCACATATTGCATTTCCTTTGCGCTCAACACTTGTCCGCGCACCACGCGGGCGACTTCTACCCACATCGTTAATCCCACGGCAATGAACACTTGGTAAAAACCTTTGCCCAAAGCCAATGTAATCGCAATCACCAATAACAACGTTGGGATAGACCAAGTGACATTGATGAGCCACATAATTGCCGCATCGATTTTTCCACCATAGAAACCGGCGATCGCCCCTAGGGTAATCCCGATTATGAGCGAAATAAACACGGCCACAAATCCGATGGAAAGCGAAATTCTTATACCAACCAGTAAGCGGCTCAACATATCGCGGCCGTATTTGTCGGTTCCCAACAGAAATGTTTTTTGCTGCACGTATTTTTCTTTGATTTGTGAAACAGTCAAATTTTCCGGATAAAAATCCAATGGGATTTCTTTGGGGATTCCTTTTAAATCATCTCCGGTAAAAGGGATTGCAATGAGGTGATTTTCGGAAAAATCAACGGAAACAACCGGAAGTTCTGTGTCGCTGTAGGCTTTTCCGAAAAAAACTTTTTCCAAAAAAGGGGTTTCTTTTTCGATTTGAGAAGGAACCGTGAGCATTTTCGTTTCAAATCCCGGGGGTTTGGAATGAATCGATAAATGCATTTGATTGGCATGGCGCGTATTGTCGGGGGCCAGAACATAGGCGAATATGGCCACAAAAACACAAGCCACAATGAACCAAAAACTCAAAACGCCCCAAAAGTTCTTTTTGAACCTTTGGAGCGCCAGTTGAGATAAGGAGGACGATCTATTGCTCATCGACCATTTCCATTTTTTCGATTTTTGCCACTTTTGTTTTTGGAATCGTGTCATCGCCCAAATCCTGCAAAACGTGGATTGCTTCTTCCATATACACATCTTTGCTGAGGCTTTCGTGCCACCTTCTTCTTTTTTCGGCCAGGGTGGAGTCTTTTTCGAACATTTTCAGTTCGTAGGGAAGCGAAGTAAAAGTCATGTCGGTTTGGTATTCGGAAATTGC
>DASSWG010000006.1:0-95194 GCA_035705295.1 Flavobacteriaceae bacterium | reverse complement strand
CCGTTTGGCCGGCGGAAAAGGCTCTTTGCCCCTTGCGGGAACGGCGGTTTACATGACTTCCTATTCGAGGCTTGAAAAGGGAAATCCAAATTCCAATCGAAATTGGGAAAGCGGAAAAGAACGCGAATGGCTTTACCAAACCCCGATGGACATTTTAATAAAAGCCTCCAACGGCGCATCCGATTTTGGGAACAAATTTGGGCAACCGCTCATTGCCGGTTCGGTATTGACCTTTGAACACAACGAAAACAACCGCCCCCTGGGCTACGACAAAGCCATTATGCTCGCGGGCGGAATTGGGTATGCAAAAGCCGACCAAGCCATCAAGGGCATTCCAATGAAAAATGACCAAATCGTGGTGTTGGGTGGTGAAAACTACCGCATCGGAATGGGCGGTGCGGCGGTTTCTTCGGCCAATACCGGTGATTTCCACAGCGGAATCGAACTGAATGCCGTGCAACGCTCCAACCCCGAAATGCAAAAACGCGCCGCCAATGCCATCCGCGGAATGGTGGAACGCGACGAAAACCCCATTATTTCCATCCACGATCACGGCGCTGGTGGACATTTGAACTGTTTGAGCGAATTGGTGGAAGACACCGGTGGGAATATCGACTTGGACCAACTTCCGGTTGGCGATGAAACCCTTTCCGCCAAGGAAATCATCGGAAACGAATCGCAAGAACGCATGGGGTTGATCATTCCCAAAAAGGAGATGACGATTATGAAACGCATCGCCGACCGCGAACGCGCGCCGTTTTATTCCGTGGGCCATGTTACCGACGACAAACAATTTACGTTCGAGAGCAAAACCACAGGCGACAAACCCATGGATTTGGCATTGATGGACATGTTCGGAAGTTCCCCAAAAACGGTGATGACCGATAAAACAACCGAACGAAAATATGCCGAAGTGGATTATTCGTCGGAAAAAATCCACGATTATTTGAATCAGGTTTTGCAACTCGAAGCCGTGGCCTGCAAAGATTGGCTGACCAACAAAGTGGACCGTTGCGTAACGGGGCGCGTTGCCAAGCAACAAACTTGCGGAAGCTTGCAATTGCCTTTGAACAACTGCGGCGTGATGGCCTTGGATTACAACGGAAAAGAAGGCGTCGCCACTTCCATTGGTCACTCCCCTATTTCGGCACTTGTTGATCCGGTCGCAGGCTCGCGAAATTCCATTGCCGAGGCTTTGACCAACTTGGTTTGGGCGCCGTTGGAAGAAGGTTTGAAATCCGTTTCGCTTTCCGCCAACTGGATGTGGCCTTGCAACAACGAAGGCGAAGATGCACGATTGTACGAAGCGGTTCAGGGCGTTTCCAATTTTGCGATCGAATTGGGCATCAATATTCCAACGGGAAAAGATTCCTTGTCGATGAAGCAAAAATACAAGGACGCAGAAGTTTTGGCCCCGGGAACGGTAATTATTTCCGCCGCCGGGCATTGCGATGATGTGAAGAAAGTCGTGGAACCCGTCCTGCAAAAAGACGGCGGCGATATTTATTATATCAATTTCTCACAAGACGACTTCAAACTCGGTGGTTCTTCTTTTGCACAAATTTTGAACAAAGTCGGTACGGAAGTTCCGACCGTAAAAGATGCGGAATATTTCGCAAAAGCTTTTAACACCATTCAACAACTTATCAAAAATGAGTTGATTTTGGCCGGGCACGACGTAGCTTCCGGCGGATTGATCACCACGCTTTTGGAGATGTGTTTTGCAGAAAATAACTTAAGAGCATCCATTGATCTTTCAGACTTAAATGAAAAAGACCCTGTAAAACTTCTCTTTTCGGAAAACTGCGGCATTGTTTTTCAAGCGAAGAATACCTCTGTAGAACAGTACCTAAACCAAAACAAAATTCAATTCCATAAAATTGGGAAAGTTGAAAATGGTTCAATTTTATCAATTCGGTATTCCAAAGAAAAAAACAAACCCCATTCTGAAACATTTGAACAATTTAACATTGGTAAACTAAGACGGGATTCTTGGTATAAAACTTCTTATCTTTTAGATAAAAAGCAAACAAAATTTGGATTAGCAGAAAATCGTTACCATAACTTTGACAAGCAACCGCTGGAATATAAATTCCCCAACGAGTTTACCGGACTTCTCGACCGCGCTCGAAATGACAAATCGGGCGTGAAAACTCAGCAGAATGTCAGGTCGAGCGCAGTCGAGACCCGACCAAAAGCAGCAATCATTCGTGAAAAAGGTTCCAACAGCGAGCGCGAAATGGCGCGGATGATGTATTTGGCGGGATTTGATGTGAAAGACGTGCATATGACCGACTTGACCTCGGGACGGGAAACCTTGGAAGACATTCAACTGATCGCCGCCGTGGGAGGGTTTTCCAATTCCGACGTGCTGGGAAGCGCCAAAGGTTGGGCCGGCGCGTTTTTGTACAACGAAAAAGCGAACACCGCGTTGAAAAATTTCTTTGCGAGAGAGGACACGCTTTCCATCGGCGTTTGCAACGGCTGCCAACTGTTTTTGGAATTGGAGCTGCTGAACCCCGACCACGAACAAAAGCCGAAAATGTTGCACAACGAATCGCAGAAATTCGAGTGTATTTTCACCACAATGGAAATTCCCAAAAACAATTCGGTGATGTTGTCTTCTTTGGCAAATACCAAACTCGGCATTTGGGCGGCGCACGGCGAAGGGAAATTCAGCTTTCCGTATGAAGAAAGTAAGTACAACATTGTCGGGAAATATGGCTACGAAGGCTATCCCGCCAACCCGAACGGTTCGCATTTCAACACCGCCGCGCTTTGTGACGATTCCGGTCGGCATTTGGCGATCATGCCGCATTTGGAACGCTCCATTTTTACGTGGAATTGGCCGTATTATCCAAAAAACCGGAAAGACGATGAAGTTTCGCCGTGGTTGGAAGCTTTTGTGAACGCGCGGGAGTGGCTTTTTCAAGTTAAGGGTTAAGAGTTCAGAGTGGCAGGCAAGCAGATTTTGTTTATGGAAATTAGATTCAATTCACTTTTATAAGCACACTTTCACCAAAATTTCCTATTTTGCATAAGAAATAAACTTTGTTCTTATGCCCGAACCCAAACGCCTCTTCGATTTTCCACATTTTCAACTGGAAAACTTCAACTTGGAAAAAGCCCTCGTGACTAAATATGAAGGGGAATGGAAAGCTATTTCTTCCAAAGAATATGTGGATCAAGCCAACAAAATCAGCCGTGGATTGTTAAAGCTGGGCGTGAAACCTGGCGACAAAGTCGCGTTGATTTCCACCAACAACCGCACGGAATGGAACGTGATGGACATTGGGATCATGCAAATCGGCGCGATCGATGTACCGGTTTACCCTACCATTTCGGCAGAAGAATATGAATATGTGCTCAATCATAGCGAATCCACCTACTGTTTTGTTTCCGATTCGGAAGTATTGGAAAAAGTGAACAATATCCGGGAGAAAGTCCCTTCGCTCAAAGATGTGTATTCATTTGACGAAATTTCGGAAGTAAAAAACTGGAAAGAAGTGCTCGAATTGGGAGAAGACGAAAGCAGTCAAGCGGAAGTCGAAAAAATCATGGCTTCGATCAAAGAAGAAGATTTGGCAACCCTAATCTACACTTCGGGAACCACAGGAAAACCCAAAGGCGTGATGCTTTCGCACAAAAACATCGTGAGCAACGCGCTGAACAGTGCCTGCCGCTTGCCAATGGAAGAAGGAGAATTCCGCGCCTTGAGTTTTTTGCCCGTGTGCCATATTTATGAACGTATGTTGATGTATTTGTACCAATACAGCGGCGTCACAATATATTTTGCGGAATCGATCGATAAAATAAGCGACAACTTGAAAGAAGTGAAACCCAACGTAATGACGGCCGTTCCGCGTTTGTTGGAAAAAGTATATGACAAAATTATCGCCAAGGGCACGGATTTAAGCGGTATCAAAAAGAAACTTTTTTTCTGGGCCGTGGAAGTGGGTTTGAAATACGAGCCCTACGGCCAAAACGGTTGGTGGTACGAACAACAACTGAAGCTCGCCCGAAAACTGATTTTCAGCAAATGGCAGGAAGCTTTAGGGGGTAATTTGAAAGTAATCGCCTCCGGAAGCGCAGCTTTGCAACCGCGATTGGCAAGGGTTTTCAATGCTGCCGGCTTGAACGTGATGGAAGGTTACGGCCTAACGGAAACCTCGCCTGTCATTGCCGTTAACGATATGCGCGATCGGGGTTTTAAAATTGGCACGGTGGGGAAACCCATTCCGGAAACCGAGGTGAAAATTGCCGATGATGGCGAAATTTTGATCAAGGGCCCACAAGTGATGATAGGCTATTACAAAAACGAGGAAGAAACCAAAAAGGTCTTAAAAAACGGATATTTCCACACTGGCGATGTGGGCGAGATCGACTCCGAAGGCTTTTTAAAAATCACCGACCGAAAAAAAGAAATGTTCAAAACTTCGGGCGGAAAATACATTGCGCCACAATTGTTGGAAAACGCAATGAAACAATCGCGTTTCATCGAACAGATCATGGTGGTCGGCGAAGGTGAAAAAATGCCCGCCGCATTGATTCAACCCGATTTTGAATTCTTAAAAGACTGGGCGAAACGTAAACATATCGATTATGACGGTTCCACCGAAGAACTTATCAGAAACAAAGAAGTAAAAAAACGCATTGAAAAAGAAATCCAATTTTACAACCAAAAATTTGGACAATGGGAGCAAGTCAAACGCTTTGAACTTACGCCCGATATTTGGAGCGTGGAAGAAGGCCACTTGACCCCGACCATGAAATTAAAACGAAAAGTGGTCAAAGAAAAATACCAAGATTTGTATGAGAAAATATATGGGCAATAGCAGATTTTGTTTTTTTCTCATAAATTTCCCGTCTACTTCTTCTTTTTAAACAATTTTACAAGCGTTTAAATACACACTAGCTATTGTTTAACAGGTGTAAAACTCTCAAAAGTTTCCTTTTTTCACATTTGTTTTTCTTTTGAAAAAAACACGGCTTTCCCTTGCGGGAACAAAGAAAGAAATTAAATTTGCTATTATTTTTAATCAGTCTTAATTAAACAAAATAGTTTCTATGAATTCTTTTAAATCCTTTTATTTATTTGCGTTGTTTTTAGGTGGCAACATCGGTTTATGTTTTGCCCATGCCTTGTATATTGACACCAATTCCGAAGGAAAACCGGGAGAGGTCCACAACGTGAACATTTATTACAGCGAATTTGCGGACAAAACCCATGAAAAAGTAGCCGACTGGTATTCCGATGCGGCCGATCTCGAGCTTTGGTTGGTTCAACCAAACGGAACACGCGTTTTGTTGGAAACACAGGTTAAAAACGATCACCTAAGCGCTAGTTTTGTTCCAAACGAAAAAGGAATCTACCGCTTGGAAATAAGTCACACCACTGCCGATGTTGCTGAAGGCACCGCATACCAGTTCAATGCTTTTGCGCAGATTTCCGTGGGAAATTCAGGTAAAACTGCACCAATAGGCACAAAATCGCCCGATTTAGTGTTGGTACAACAACTGCCGGCAAACAATGATCAAACAAAAACCTTTACAACCTATTTTAAAGGAGCGGTGAAAGAAGGGGTTTCAGCAACTTTATTTTTACCTTCCGGTGAAACAAAAACCTTGGAAAGCAATGCCGAGGGAATAATCGAATTCTCTTCCAACGAAGAAGGAATTCATTTTTTGGAAGCCACCACTTACCATAAAAGTGAAGCCGGAAAAACAAAAAAAGAAGCCTACCAAGCCATATGGCGCGCGGCCACGCAAAAAATTGTATTGTAATAATGGCTCGTCCTAAATGATCGATACAATTATTAAAGGATTAAAAAGGCTGAACAATTGGATCATTGTTCAGCCTTTTTTTGTTGACAAAAAATGGCGGGAAAATTTTGGAGATACCCATTATTGACTTATTTTTTCATTGCATTTATTTACTTCGGAAAATATACAGCCCCACCTGTTGTGCATTTAGCATATGTTGATTTTTGTAATTGCCATAAAATTGAAACGGAAAAGAACAAACAACAAACTTTTTTCAAAATCGGAATAGGCGCTCCTATCCACATGAGACCTACCCTATACAAAGCTTTTGTTTTACCGAAATGGTTTAAATAAGTATTTTTGAACTTTACCCCTGCTCCCCTCCTATTTTTTCAAAAAATTAAAACACTGTTATTATGCGTGCATAATAAAAATTTGTATCTTTGAAATACTCATTCAAACAAATGAAAGAAAAAACCATCGATTACGTATTGCGTGCCACATGGATGGCCGTGGCAAAAATGTACAACGAAAAAGCCAAGGAAAAGGAAAGCACCATGGCCACGGGTTTTGCCTTGATCAGCATCGACCCGGAAGAAGGAACCCCTTCCACTTCGTTAGGGCCGAAAATGGGCATGGAAGCCACGAGTTTGTCGCGTACGCTGAAAGGTATGGAAGATCGGGGACTGATTATTAGAAAGAAAAACCCGGAAGATGGTCGCAGTGTGTTGGTACAACTTACGGATTTCGGTTTGGAAATGCGCGAGTTTTCAAAAGAAGTGGTGTTGCGGTTTGACGAAGCGGTAAAAGAATCCGTTTCGGAAGAGGAATTGAAAACTTTTATCAAAGTGGCGAACAACATTATGAAATTGATCGCAGAGAAGAAAGTGTATAAAGAAGTTGACGTAGGACGTTAAGACGTAGGGCCAAAGGCTTTCCTGCAAGGTTTGACAAACCTTGTAGGTTTTAAAATTATTCAAAATACCTGCGAGGTTTTTTTTTGATCTTGCAGAAACCTGACAGGTTTTCGAAACCTGTCAGGTTTGAGAACAAAAAAGAAAAATAAATGAAAACTAAATCAACAAACACCGGATTTCCTCCTTCGAGGGAATATAGGATCAACAAAGTCGCGGTGATCGGCTCGGGAATTATGGGCAGCGGAATCGCCTGTCATTTCGCCAACATTGGTGTGGAGGTGCTTTTGCTGGATATTGTCCCGAAAGAATTGACCGAAAAAGAAGAAAAAACCGGATTGGCCTTGGATGACAAAAAAGTCCGCGACCGAATCGTGAACGATGCCCTGCAAACGGCTTTAAAATCGAAACCCTCCCCTATTTATCACAAAAACTTTGCAAACCGAATTAAAACCGGGAATCTTGAAGACGATATTTCCAAGGTTTCGGAAGCCGATTGGATCATTGAAGTGGTGGTGGAAAAACTGGAGATCAAAAAAAAGGTGTTCGATCAACTCGAAAAACATCGTAAAATAGGCACGCTCATTACTTCCAACACTTCGGGCATTCCCATCAAATTCATGAGCGAAGGCCGTGGCGAAGATTTTCAAAAACATTTTTGCGGCACCCACTTTTTCAATCCACCGCGCTATTTGCGGCTGTTTGAAATTATTCCGGGACCGGAAACTTCCAAAGAAGTCTTGGATTTCCTTAAAAATTACGGCGAAAAATTCCTCGGAAAAAAGGCGGTAGTTGCCAAAGACACGCCAGCCTTTATCGGCAACCGGATCGGGATTTTCAGTATCATGAGCCTGTTCCATGGCATCAAAGAAATGGGCTTGACCATTGAGGAAGTGGACAAACTCACCGGGCCGGTGATCGGTCGGCCAAAATCGGCCACCTTCCGAACTGTGGATGTGGTGGGGCTCGATACCTTGGTGCATGTCGCCAACGGTTTACATGAAAATGTTCCGAAAGACGAACGCCACGAGTTGTTCGCATTGCCGAATTTTATCCAAACTATGGTGGACAACAAATGGCTAGGCAGTAAAACCGGACAAGGTTTTTACAAAAAAATAAAGAAAGAAGGTGGTTCCAGCGAAATCAAATCGCTCGACCTGGAAAGTCTGGAATACCGCGATCAGAAAAAGGCATCTTTCGCCACTTTGGAACAGACCAAAACCATTGAAAATGTAGAGGATCGATTTTATGTTTTGATCAACGGAAAAGACAAGGCAGGCGAATTTTACCGCAAGCATTTTGCCGCTCTTTTTGCCTATGTTTCCCACCGCATTCCCGAAATTGCCGATGAGTTGTATAAAATAGACGATGCTATGAAAGCCGGTTTTGGCTGGCAGCACGGGCCGTTCCAGATTTGGGACGCCATCGGCGTGCAAAAAGGCATCGAATTGATGAAAGCAGAAAACCTCGAACCCGCCAAATGGGTTTTGGAAATGCTTGAAAACGGAATCGAAAGTTTCTATTCGGTAAAAGAAGGCGACACCTATTATTACGACATCCCACAGAAAGAATACGTAAAAGTTCCCGGTCAGGATACCTATATCATTTTGGACAATATCCGAAAAAGCAAAGAGGTGTTCAAAAACAGTGGCGTGGTCGTGGAAGATTTGGGCGACGGCATTTTGAATGTGGAATTTCGTAGCAAAATGAACAGCATCGGCGGCGATGTGTTGGATGGACTGAACAAAGCCATCGATTTGGCAGAAAAAGAATACCAAGGCTTGGTGGTGGCCAACAACGGACAAAATTTCTCGGTGGGCGCCAACATCGGAATGATTTTTATGATGGCCGTGGAGCAGGAATACGACGAGTTGCACATGGCCATAAAATATTTTCAAGACACCATGATGCGGATGCGCTATTCTTCCGTTCCCACCATTGCCTCACCGCACAATATGGCGTTGGGTGGCGGTTGCGAACTTTCTTTGCACGCCGACAGCGTGGTGGCCCATGCCGAAACCTACATCGGTTTGGTGGAATTTGGCGTGGGCGTGATCCCCGGTGGTGGCGGTTCCAAAGAAATGGCAAAACGCGCTTCCGATTCATTTGAAAAAGGCGATGTGGAACTCAACCGCCTGCGCGAAAATTTCCTCACAATTGGGATGGCAAAAGTGTCCACTTCGGCCTATGAAGCTTTCGACTCCGGAATCCTTCAAAAAGGGAAAGATATCGTGGTGGTGAACAAGGATTTGCAGTTGACCATCGCCAAAAAACAAGCTTTGTTGATGGCCGAAAACGGTTACACCAAACCCATAAAAACCAAAAACATCAAGGTTCTGGGCAAACAAGCTTTGGGAATGTTCCTCGTGGGCACCGACCAAATGGAAGCCGGAAACTACATCAGCGAGCACGATCAAAAAATCGCCAACAAATTGGCCTACGTGATGGCGGGTGGCGACTTATCCGAAGCGCAATACGTAACCGAGCAATATTTATTGGACCTGGAACGCGAAGCCTTTTTGAGTTTGTGCGGGGAAAGGAAAACGCTTGAAAGAATAGAACACATGCTTAAAACGGGAAAACCTTTAAGGAACTAATTGAATAAGAACTGTACTCTGTAGAATTGTATAATGTATAATGTAAAAACAAAATCCAATCATACATTATACAGCAATACGATATACATTCACAAACTTTGAAAAGAAACAAAAGCCATGAAAAATACAGTATATATTGTTGAAGCAAAAAGAACCGCCGTAGGAAAAGCTCCTCGCGGGGTATTCCGCTTTAAACGCCCGGATGAACTGGCAGCGGAAACCATTCAATACATGTTGGATAAACTGCCGGAACTGGACAAAAAACGAATCGACGACGTCATTGTGGGCAACGCCATGCCCGAAGCCGAACAAGGCCTGAACATGGGCCGGTTGATTTCCCTGATGGGGTTGAACACCGTGGATGTTCCCGGAATGACCGTCAACCGTTATTGTGCTTCCGGCTTGGAAACCATCGCCATCGCCACGGCAAAAATTCAAAGCGGCATGGCCGATTGCATCATCGCCGGCGGTGCCGAAAGCATGAGCTACATCCCGATGGGCGGCTACAAACCCGTGCCGGATTACGAACTCGCCAAAAACGGCAAGGAAGATTATTACTGGGGAATGGGGCTTACGGCGGAAGCGGTTGCCGAAAAATACACCATTTCGCGCGAAGACCAAGATGAATTCGCCTTCCATTCCCATCAGAAAGCGTTGAAAGCGCAATCTGAAGGTCGGTTTGAAGATCAAATCGCACCCATTGAAGTGAACGAAACCTTTGTCAATTCCGAAGGAAAAAAAGAGACGAAGACTTACACGGTCAACAAAGACGAAGGACCACGTACCGATACTTCCGAAGAAATTTTGGCCAAACTGAAACCCGTGTTTGCTGAAGCTGGTAGCGTCACCGCCGGAAATTCGTCACAAATGAGCGACGGGGCGGCTTTTGTGATGGTCATGAGCGAAAAAATGGTCAAGGAATTGAATTTGGAACCCATTGCCAGATTGGTCGGTTTTGCCGCCGCAGGTGTGGAACCCAAAATCATGGGCATCGGGCCAATAAAAGCCGTACCAAAAGTGCTGGAGCAAACCGGAATGAAATTGAACGACATGGAATTGATCGAACTCAACGAAGCCTTTGCCTCACAATCCCTAGCGGTAATTCGCGAACTGGGAATGGACCCCGAAAAAGTAAACGTGAACGGCGGCGCCATCGCCATGGGGCATCCGTTGGGTTGCACGGGCGCCAAGCTTTCCGTCCAGATTTTTGACGAAATGCGGAAACGGAAATTGAACAACAAGCACGCTTTGGTGACGATGTGCGTGGGGACCGGGCAGGGAGCGGCGGGGGTATTTGAGTTCCTCAAATAGATTTGAGACATGAGATTTGAGACGTGAGAGGAGCAGAATATAAAATTTACGATTAGCTGGATTATAAACGTATTTAATTCTATTTTATACAGAATATTATTGAAAATAAATTTAATTCCCCAAATATCTCATTTCTCAAATCTCAAATCTCATCTCTAACATCTAAAATCCAAATCATGCACAACTTTCAAAATCTAAAAATCTGGCAAAACGCTATGGACATAGCCGAACAAACGTATGTAATTTCTTCCAAATTTCCTGTGGAAGAAAAATATGGGTTGACAAGTCAAATCAGACGAAGTGCAGTTTCAGTTCCATCGAATATAGCAGAAGGAGCGGGAAGAAATACCGACGGGGAATTCAAGAACTTTTTGGGCATCGCCAATGGTTCTTCCAATGAATTATGCACACAATTAATTCTGTCACATCGATTGAAACTAATTGAAAAACAAACGGTTGAACCTTTGATCAAAGATTTGGTTGAAATCCAAAAAATGAATTACGCACTAATAAAGAAATTCTCAAAATAAAATATCTCATGTCTCAAATCTCAAATCTCAAGTCTATTCTACGTGGAGGCCAATTCATCATAAAAGAAACCCCATGCGAAGACGTTTTTACACCGGAAGATTTCAACGAAGAACAAAAAATGATGCGCGACTCGGTAAAGGAATTCATCGACCGTGAAGTTTGGCCCAAAAAGGATGAATTCGAAGCCAAAAACTATGCCTTGACCGAAGAAGTGATGCACAAGGCGGGGGAACTCGGATTTTTGGGCGTTTCCGTGCCCGAGGAATACGATGGCTTGGGGATGGGGTTCATTTCCACGATGTTGGTCTGCGATTATATGTCGGGCGCCACAGGTTCTTTTTCCACTGCTTTTGGTGCGCACACTGGCATCGGCACCTTACCCATCACACTTTACGGCACCGAAGAACAAAAAAAGAAATATGTGCCAAAACTCGCTACGGGCGAATGGTTCGGGTCGTATTGTTTGACCGAACCCGGAGCGGGAAGTGACGCCAATTCTGGAAAAACCAAAGCCGTGCTTTCCGAAGACGGAAAACACTATTTGATCAGCGGACAAAAAATGTGGATATCCAATGCCGGTTTTTGTGACCTGATGATCGTTTTTGCAAGAATCGAAGATGATAAATACATTACCGGGTTCATTGTGGAAAATGACCCCAAAAATGGGATTTCCATGGGTGAAGAAGAGAAAAAACTCGGCATACACGCCTCTTCCACCCGGCAGGTTTTTTTCAACGAAACCAAAGTCCCGGTGGAAAATATGCTTTCCGAACGGGGCAACGGCTTTAAAATAGCCATGAACGCTTTGAACGTGGGCCGTATTAAATTGGCCGCCGCTTGTTTGGACGCTCAACGGCGGGTGATCGACGGATCGGTGAAATATGCCACCGAACGCAAGCAATTCGATACCCCAATCGCACAATTCGGGGCCATAAAATACAAATTGGCCGAGATGGCAACTTCGGCATACGCCGGGGAATCGGCTTGTTACCGCACTGCAAAATTGATAGAGGACCGGATCAATTCCCAACAGGAAAATGGCGAGGCACACGCGGTGGCCGAATTAAAAAGTTTTGAAGAGTTTGCCATTGAATGTTCCATTTTAAAAGTGGCCTGTTCCGAAGATTTGCAAAATTGCAGCGACGAAGGCATTCAAATTTTTGGCGGAATGGGTTTTTCAAAAGACACGCCCATGGAAGCCGCCTGGCGCGATGCGCGCATCACCCGCATCTATGAAGGCACCAACGAAATCAACCGGATGTTGGCCGTGGGCATGCTTGTCAAAAAAGCAATGAAAGGCCATGTGGATTTGCTGGGCCCAGCACAAAATGTCGCGAATGAACTCACGGGAATTCCGTCTTTCGACAAACCCGATTATTCGGAATTGTTCGCCGAGGAAAAAGAAATGATCAAAAAACTAAAAAAAGTCTTTTTGATGGTCGCCGGAAGTGCCGTTCAGAAATATGGCCCCGACTTGGAAGAGCATCAACAATTATTGTTGGCATCGGCCGATATTCTGATCGAGATTTTTATGGCGGAATCTACTTTGTTGCGAGCCGAAAAAAATTCAAATCGTTTTGGTGAAGCTGCGCAAAAAGAGCAAATTGCCATGGCAAAATTATACTTGTACCACGCCGTGGAAACCATTCACCAAAAAGCGAAAGAAGGTATTGTTTCTTTTGCCACAGGGGATGAACAGCGCATGTTGCTAATGGGCTTGAAACGCTTTACCAAATATGACAACTTCCCCAACGTGGTGGAGTTGCGGAATACGATTGCCGAAAAACTTACTATGGAAAACGGGTATTGCATATAGGTTTAACGGGGTTTTCCAGTGAATTTAAATTCAGAAAATTCTTCAATGCTCACCAAATTTTCATCCGAAATAGCGGAATAGTAAAGAATCCGAGAAAGATCCTGCCCTGCGAGGTGGATGAAGGAATGTTTTTCACGGAACAAACCAATTTGGATATTAGTACGCATAAGACAAATTGATCCTTTCAGATAAGGCAAAACTTAACCCAAGTCTGTAAGAAAAAGGGTGTGGTTGATGTGAAAATTTTTCTTTTTAGAATGGAAAAACTTTTTGCCTAACCCCAGAAAATTTATGTGACCCAACAAAAGTCCACGGATAAATAAAAAAGGGAATAGTAGTACGAAGGATATGGCAATATTTTTCATGAATTTGAATTTTACAAGTTATAGCGCTCTTTCTTTATAGTCTGGATGTTTTGGAAAAAGTTGCGTGAGAAAAAAAGTCATTAAAAAATTTAAAAAAAAGTGTTAAGTTTACCATCTGATTTTCTTGTTTTTCTACAACGAACATGTGAAATCTGCAAACAAACGACGCCAAAACAAATCCCATGAAAAATCTGCTGAAATTTTTTATTCTTACTTTATTTTTAACCACAACACACACATCAAAAGCCCAAAATTTTATTTGGGCAAAAGCCATGGGGGGAACGAGTTACGATAGTAGCTTTTCCATCGTCACCGATGCTGCCGGAAATGTATATACCACAGGTTTTTTTTCCGGCACGGTAGATTTTGAACCAGGAACGGGAATTACCAATTTAACTTCGTTTGGGTCCGAGGATATTTTTATCAGTAAATTAGATAATTTCGGAAATTTTGTTTGGGCAAAAAGCATTGGAGGATGGGCCTATGATGGTGGTTTTTCAATCACTACCGATGCCGCCGGAAATATATATTTAACAGGTCTTTTTAACCAAACTGTAGATTTTGACCCAGGCCCTGGTACTGCCTATTTATCTCCGGGCAACGAACAGAATATTTTTATTTGTAAATGGGATGCCAGTGGAAATTTTGTTTGGGTCGAAAGTATAGGAGGACAAGACATACAAAGTGCTGCCTTCACCGCTACCGATGCTGCGGGAAATGTATATCTCTCAAGCTTTTTTTCTGGCACGATAGATTTTGGTGCTGGGCCAGGCGCGGTCAGTTTAACTTCCGCTGGGCAGGAAGATATATTTGTCTGCAAATTGGACGCTGCTGGAAATTTTGTTTGGGCAAAAAGGACGGGGGGACCACAGGGCGATGGTGGCACGGACATCTATCCCGATGCCGTCGGAAATGTATATAGCACTGGATCATTTCGAGGCACCGTAGATTTTGATCCGGGGTCGGGAACTGCCAATTTAACTTCGGCTGGGAATTCTGATATTTTTATCAGAAAATTAGATACTGCCGGAGATTTTGTGTGGGCAAAAAGCATGGGAGGCCAAGACAATGATTCAGGTAGATCGATCTCTATTGATGCTGCCGGAACTATTTATAGTACAGGATCGTTTCGCGGCACGGCAGATTTTGATCCGGGAACGGGAACCCACAATTTAACTTCTGATGGGGAAAACGATATTTTTATCAGTAAATTAAATGCTGCTGGAAATTTTGTTTGGGCAAAAAGTATAGGAGGCTTGAATTATGAATTTGCACTCAGTAATACTACAGATACTAATGGGAATGTATATATCACTGGCAAATTTATAGATACTGTAGATTTTGATCCAGGAACTGGCACTCACAATTTAACTTCGGTTGGACAAGAAGATTTTTTTGTTTGTCAATTGGATTCTCTTGGGAATTTTGTCTGGGCAAAGACAATGGGAGGGTCGGATGATGATGGAGCCATTTCCATGACCGCCGATGTTGCAGGAAATATATATACCACAGGATATTTTATGCAAACCGTGGATTTTGATCCGGGAACTGGAACTCACAATTTAACTTCAGTAGGAGGTCGTGATATCTTTATCCTTAAATTGACAGGTACAAATATGGGAATAGAGGACTTGACAACCACCACTCAAATAAATGTATATCCAAACCCCACGCTTGGAATGGTAACGATCAACTTTGACAATTATCAGGGAGAAAAGGTAAAATATACCATTAGTGATCTAACGGGCAAAATAGTTAAGCAATCAAGCGAGGTGGAAAATAACATTTCAGTTAATTTGGGAAATGTAAGCGATGGGGTTTACTTTTTAACCGTCTATAATGGCAATTCTCGGGAAACATACAAAATTGTGAAACTTGACAGATAATAACTATGCTTTTATGGTGCTGATTTTATTGGCTTTAACAGCCTGTAAGGAAAACCAAAAAAAATCGGTTGAAACCTCCGGTGAAGAGAAACAAGTCAACAAAACCCTGAATGAATCGACAATCGGGAAAATTTCTGAAGGGAAAGTTGCTTCGTTTGAAATTGGCGATAAGATTCCTCAAAACATCAAGAAATATCAAATTCAACAAAAAGAACAAACCCGCTACACCGAAGGCGGCCCTGTAAAAGAGGTGATTTACATTCTTTCCAAAGAAGGAGAAAAACACCTTGTTCTAAAACCTGAATTCGATCCAAGCACCAAAAGCTACAACCAAACCATCGCAGAAATATTCGTGTTCTCAGAAAAATACAAAACCGCTGAAAACATTGGGGTGGGTTCCACGTTGACAGAATTTTCAAAAGCTTACCCCGATTTCAAAATTTGGTACACTTATGTCAGTGACCGGTACGTGGCCGAGAATTCGAACTCTTCCATTCAATTTTTACTGAACGAAAAAGATTTTAAAGGCAACATTCAACCCGAAGAAGTGAAAGTTCCTCTGCAACTCGACGATTTTTCAGAAGGTGCGAAAATATCGAAAATCAGGATCTATCAATAAATTTCCCTTAAAATCAAAACTATAAGCACGAACTTATATAGATTCAATATCTTTACCGCGTGACATCCAAAACCATTACATACGGAATTTTAAGGGCGATCGGGATTTTGGTCGGCGTGGCGCTTTTGTGCTACTTTCTCTACAAAATACAATCCATTGTCGCCTACATACTGATTGCCGCGGTGGTTTCTTTGGTCGGCCGGCCGATGGTGTTTTTCCTGAAAAACAAATTGCGTTTTCCAAATATGTTGGCGGTGATTTCCGTCTTGGTGCTGGTCCTCGCCTTTTTTATTGGGCTCATTATGTTGTTCATACCCATAATTTTACAGCAAAGTGAAAATATTGGACAAATCGACATGGACGCTTTTCGAAGCGATTTGAACGCCCTTAACCTTCAAATAAAAGAATATTTGGGGGTAAAAGAAATCGATATTGTACAAGGGTTGCGACAAACCACTTTTGTGCAAGAATTCGATATGAACGATTTTTCCAATTATATGAATGTCGTTTTTGGCAGTATGGGTACTGTATTGGTGGGATTGTTTTCCATTATTTTTATTTCTTTTTTCTTGCTAAAGGACAGCAGATTGCTGTTGAACAGTATTTTGGTTTTTTCCAACCACGGCGACGAAGAGCGTTTTCAACGGGTTTTTAGTAAAATCAAAAACCTGCTTTCCCGTTATTTTGTGGGGCTGACGCTTCAAATTCTTGTTCTTTTTATTTTATACACAGTTTTGTTGATGGTTTTTGAAGTGGACAACCCGATCGCCATTGCTTTCATTTGTGCATTTTTGAACATTGTCCCGTATTTGGGGCCTATTGTGGCCGGTGTATTGATGCTGCTTTTTGTTTTTTCCAGCAATTTGGGCGCTGACTTCTCCAGCGTTATTTTGCCCAAAGCTTTGTACGTGCTCGGCGGATATTGCATTGCGCAACTGGTGGACAATTTCATCAATCAACCCCTGATTTTTGGGAAAAGCGTCCGCTCCCACCCGCTCGAAATTTTCTTGATTATTTTGATCGCCGGCCTGCTTTTTGGTATTCTCGGAATGATCGTTGCCATTCCTTTCTACACCGCCATTAAAGTGATTGCCAAGGAATCGTTCAGCGAATACAAGATTGTCAAAAAACTAACCCGCGACATGTAGTGTTTAACCTCGAGCTCTTAAAACCAAACGTCCAAAAATTCATTCGCCTGCATCAAAAAAGCGATTTGACAAAATTGGTTTTGAAGGGAAGCCCTTTTCCAAAAGTTTCCGTTCAAGAAATCGCACAACAAATCGAAGGCCTGAAAAAAGCAGAGAAAAAATTGCCCACGTGGTTCTATACCAAAAATAGCTTGTTCCCGAAAAAATTGAATTTGGAACAAACTTCTTCCGAAATCACCGCAAAATATAAGGCCAATCTGGTAAAAGGAACGTGTCTGATCGATTTGACGGGCGGATTTGGCGTCGATTCCTTTTTCTTTTCAAAAAATATCGACGAAGTGACCTATTGTGAAAAAAACGAAGAACTGGCCCAGTTGGCAAAACACAATTTCCAAGAGTTGAGCAATCGGAAAAACACTGTTTTTCACAACAAAAACGGACTTGATTTTTTGAACAAAAGCGATCGGGTTTTTGATTGGATTTATATTGATCCATCGCGAAGATCGAACAGCGGAAACAAAGTTTTCCGATTGGAAGATTGTGCCCCCAACCTTATGGATTGCTTGCCGCTTTTAATGGAAAAAAGCAAAAACATTTTGATAAAAACCGCGCCATTGCTCGATTTGAATTTAGGAATTTCCGCTTTGAAAAACGTCTGCGAAATTCATATTGTGGCCGTTTCCAATGAGGTGAAAGAATTGTTGTGGATATTGAATTCAAAAACGGGAAACGATCAAATTCCCATAAAAACAATCAATTTCAACAAGGGAAAAACAGAAAAATTCGAAAGCTCCCTAAAAAAAGAACAAGGTTTGCCGCAACAAATTTCCGAACCCTTGCGTTTTTTGTACGAACCCAATTCCGCGATTATGAAAAGTGGGCTTTTCAACAGTGTTTCGGAAAAATTCGATCTTCCCAAACTGCACGCCAACAGTCATT
The DNA here is from genome assembly GCA_035705295.1 of Flavobacteriaceae bacterium. Taxonomy (GTDB): domain Bacteria; phylum Bacteroidota; class Bacteroidia; order Flavobacteriales; family Flavobacteriaceae; genus DASSWG01. The sequence goes on along the minus strand of DASSWG010000006.1, from coordinate 77,305 downwards.
TGTACACTTCCAAAAAATTGATCGATTTCCCCGGAAGAACGTTTGAAATATCGAAAGTACTACCGTTCAAGCCAAAATTGTTGAAACGCGAATTTTCCACAAAAAAAGCAAATATTGCCACCCGGAATTTCCCGCAACCAGTCGATCAAATCAAAGCGAAATTAGGCTTGAAAGACGGTGGAGATGAATACTTGTTTTTCACCACGGATTTTGAAGAACGAAAAACAGTGTTGGTTTGCAAAAAAATAGTATAATGCCCCAAAAAACCACAACTCCATGAAAAATTCAATAATCGGCTTGTTTTTCGTTCTTTTTTGTATTCAGTTGAACGCACAAGAAATCGCTTTGTTGAAATACAATGGCGGCGGCGATTGGTACGCAAACCCAACCTCGCTGCCCAATTTGATCGCGTTTTGCAACGAAAACATCAACACGTCGATTGATTCGGAACCGGCCACGGTCGAACCTTCGGACCCAACGATTTTTCAATATCCGTTTGTCCACATGACCGGGCATGGAAATGTATTTTTCGATGAAGAAGCGGTAAAAAATTTAAGGAACTATTTATTGAGTGGTGGATTTTTGCACGCCGACGATAATTATGGAATGGACAAATACATCCGCCGTGAAATAGCGAAGATTTTCCCCGAAAAAGAATTGGTGGAACTCCCCACCGACCATCCCATTTTTTCCTCGGCATTTGTTTTTGAAAACGGCTTGCCAAAAATTCATGAACACGACAAAAAACGCCCGCAAGCTTTCGGAATTTTCCATGAAAACCGATTGGTTTTGCTCTACACCTACGAAAGTGATTTGGGCGACGGTTGGGAAAACCCCGAAGTACACCACGACCCGAAAGAAGTTCATCTGAAAGCCCTAAAAATGGGCGCGAACATTGTAAAATATGTTTTTCTTCATTGACCCCTGCAAAATTTGGTGTTTTAACAGACATTGATTTTGTTCTTTTTCAATCGCTTTCCTCAAAAGAATTTCTATATTTGAAAAACTTTTCAAGAAAGGAATGCTTTTCAAACACCCGGAAATTCTCTTTGCGCTTTTCTTGCTCGTCATTCCGATCATTGTCCACCTTTTTCAACTTCGAAAATTCAAAAAAACCCCTTTCACCAATGTGGCTTTTTTGAAAAAAGTGATTTTGCAGACCCGCAAAAGTTCGCAATTAAAAAAATGGCTGACCTTGTTGGCGCGGCTTTTGGCTTTGGCCTGTGTTATTTTTGCTTTTGCACAACCTTTTCTTCCCAAAAGCGACACGGCCCTGCAACCAAAAGAAACCATTGTTTACCTCGACAATTCTTTCAGCATGCAGCTCGAAGGAAAACGCGGGGAACTTCTGAAAAGGGCGATCCATGAGATTTTGGAAACCCTTCCGCCCGAAAAAACGATTACGTTGATGACCAACGACGAAATTTACCGGAACGTTTCTGTCGAACAATTGAAAAAAGAGCTGCTCCAACTCCCCTATTCTTCCAATTCGATTGCTTTGAACACCATATTGCTCCGCGCCAAAAACGAATTTTCAAAAAATCCCGGCATCCAAAAAATGTTTGTGGGAATTTCTGATTTTCAAGGAAACTCCATTGATCTTGAAACAATTTCATCCCAGAGCACCAACCTAGGGCTCATTCAATTGCAACCTGTAAACACCAATAATATTTCCATTGACAGTGTATATATTTCAGAAGAAACCTTAGATAAATTCACACTTGCAGCGGTGGTTTCCTATTCGGGCGAAAAACCGGCGACCGTTCCGGTTTCCCTTTACAGCGATGAAAAACTGATCGCAAAAACCAGTGCCGGATTTGATCAAAATGCAACTTCAACGGTCAATTTGACGGTGAACAAAACTTCCGAAACAATCAACGGAAAAATTCAGGTGGAAGACGACGGATTAGAATACGACAACTCCTTTTTCTTCAGCATTCAACAACCCGAAAAAATCAAAGTGGTTGCGCTTTCCAACGGCAAAAATGATTTTTTGAACCGCATATACGACCCTGAAAATTTTGATTTTGTGGCTTTCGAAAACGGCAAATTCGATTACAACAAAATTGCTTCGGCAAACACCGTGATTTTAAACGGCTTGGAAGAAATTCCTTCGGCCTTGGTTCCAATCTTGTCGCAATTGACCGATAATGGCGGGCATCTGGTGGTGATTCCATCCACAAAAAGCAATTTACAATCCTATAATTTATTGTTGCAAGCATTGCAAGCCCCTATTTTTTCAAACTTGACAAAAGAAGAAAAAAGCATTGTAAAAATCGTTTTTGCGCACCCCTTGTACGGATCGGTTTTTGAAGATCGGGTTGAAAATTTTCAATACCCAAGTGTTCAAAGTGCTTATAAATTGAACGGAAACGCGCAATCCATCCTCAAATTTTCGGATGGTGAACCCTTTTTGGCACAAGCGGGCAACGTATATATTTTTACCGCTGGATTAACTTCCGAAAATTCAAATTTTAAAAATTCGCCTTTGATCGTGCCGACTTTCTACAATTTGGCCGAACAAAGTTTACCCTTGCCCGAACTTTATTATACCATCGGTAAAAAATCGGTTTATAGCGTGAAAGCAGCTTTGCAAAAAGACGAAATCGTGTCCATTGAAAACGAAAAATCCAGTTTTGTCCCGTTGCAGCAACATACCGAAAATCGGGTGCAAATCACCACCGAAAGTTTACCAAAAAAGGCCGGAATATACCAAATCACCAATAACAACAGGGTTTTGCAAAATGTCGCTTACAATTACGATCGAGCGGAAAGCGAGTTGAACTATGCCAATTTGGAGCAATTGAACGAGGTTTCGTTGAGCAACGATGTCGCTTCATTTTTTTCACAACAACAGGAACAAAATGAAATTGACGAACTTTGGAAATGGTTTGTTATTTTTGCAGTGTTCTTTTTGCTGGTCGAAATCTTGTTGCTGAACTATTTAAAATAATACGGAACCCATTATGAAAATACTCTTCAAAAACGCCAAAATAGTTGTTCCGGGAAGCAAGTTTCACCAAAAAAAGATGGATGTATTGGTTGAAAACGGAAAAATATCGGCCATCAAAACTTCCATCAAATCCAAAGTGGACCGCGAAATCAGCATTAAAAACCTGCATCTTTCCGAAGGTTGGTTCGACAGCAGCGTGAGTTTTGGCGAACCCGGTTTTGAAGAGCGCGAAACCCTCGCGAACGGATTGAAAACCGCTGCCAAAAGTGGGTTCACGGCCATTGCCCTCAACCCTGTGACTTTTCCGGTGATCGATACCAATTCCAATGTCGCTTATCTAAAAGGAAAAGCTTCCAAAAGTTCCGTGAACTTATATCCGATTGGTGCTTTGAGCAAAAACAGCGAAGGCGTTCAACTTGCGGAAATTTACGATATGTCGCAAGCTGGGGCCACGGCTTTTGGCGATTACAAACAGCCGATAGAAAATCCGAATTTGTTGAAAATCGCGTTGCAGTATGCACAAAATTTTAACGGGCTGATTTTATCGTACCCACAAGAAAACAAAGTAGTTGGGAAAGGTCAGGTGAATGAAAACTTGAACAGCACTTCTTTGGGCCTGAAAGGAATCCCGCCTTTGGCGGAAGAGCTGCAAATTATCCGCGATTTGTATTTGTTGGAATATACCGGTGGCAAATTGCACCTTCCAACCATTTCCACCGAAAAATCCGTGCGCTTGATCAAAGATGCAAAAAAGAAAGGTTTGAACGTCACTTGCAGCGTAGCAATACACAACTTGTTTTTCACCGACGACAAACTCACCGAATTTGACGCCAACTTCAAAGTACTTCCTCCATTGCGCACAAAAAAAGACTTGACGGCACTGATCAAAGGAGTAAAAGACGGGACCATCGATATGGTCACCAGCGATCATTTCCCGGTCGATATCGAGCATAAAAATGTGGAATTCGAACACGCGCTCTACGGATCCATTGGGCTGGAAACGGCATTTGGAGCTTTGTGCACAATTTTCGGCACCGAAACCAGTGTTCGCTTGTTGACCAGCGGGAAAGAACGTTTTTCTGTAGAATACAATCCATTTTCAGAAGGAAAAAAAGCCGATCTCACACTTTTTGTTCCCGATAAAAACTATGAATTTCAGCAAAATGCAATTTTTTCGACTTCCAAAAACAGTATGTTCCTCGGGGAAACATTGAAAGGAAAAGTCGTCGGAACATTCTCTAACAACCAATTAACGCTTGCATAAAATGGAAAACCTAACGGCAAAAGAAGGAAAAAACATTGCCATAATCGCCTACATCACGTTCATCGGCGGAATTATTGCGCTTTTTATGAACAAGGACAAAAAGAACGAATTTGCGGCATTTCATCTTCGCCAGGCAATTGGTTTGCATTTACTTTATTTATTGTTGGTTTTTTTGGTCAGTGGTTTTGACAGCTGGCTTATTACCAGCGCATTTTGGATATTTGTGTTCGTATTATGGATTTATGGTTTTGCCGGCGCGCTGCAAGGTAACAAAACCCTCGTGCCTTTTTTGGGGGAACACTTTCAGAAATGGTTCAAAACGATCACCGAATATTGATTTTTTGAATAGTTCAGTTCGAAAAAAGCCGCACGACCCAAATTTCAAGCTCCAATTTTATGACCACCAAACCCCTTTCGCTCGAACACCTTTTACGACCTTCCAATTTGTCGGAAAAAGCGCCGGCGATCATTATGTTGCACGGCTTTGGCAGTGACGAAAACGATTTGTTTTCGTTTGCTCCGGAGCTTCCCGAAAACTATTTGATCATTTCGGTGAAAGCGCCCTACGCGATGCAACCCTACGGGAATGCCTGGTACGAAATCAATTTTGATGCTTCCAACACCAAATTCAGCAACGTGGAACAAGCAGTGGAATCGCGAAAAAAAATCGAAAAATTCATCGATGAAGTGATTGAAAATTACCCGGTCGATGCTTCAAAAATTACTTTGCTCGGGTTCAGTCAAGGCTCAATTTTGAGCTATGCCGTTGCGTTGTCAAACCCGAAAAAAATTCAACAAGTTGTCGCCCTAAGCGGATATGTGGACGAAAACATGCTGCGGGAGAATTACAGGGAAAATGATTTTTCCAATCTTCGAATTTATGCTTCGCACGGAACCGTGGATCAAGTCATCCCGGTGGAATGGGCCCGAAAAACAAAACCCTTTTTGGACAAGCTGAACATTGAAAATTCATATTCGGAATTTCCGGTGGGCCATGGTGTGGCCCCTAATAATTTCTTTGAATTCAAACAATGGTTGGAAGCAGAGTGATCGGTCAATACAAAAGTGCGTCCATCGTGGTGATTTCCAATTTACCGTCGTCACCAATATGGTATTTCAATAAAACTTCGCCCCAAAAACTACCGTTCGTGAAATCGGCAATGATCCATTGACTGTTCAAAATTTGGATGTGGTTGATGCGCATCAACCCATTCATTCCGGGAAAAGGAACCAAATCATTGTCTTTTTTGGCATCGTTTCTGGAGATAATTTCGTCTTTTACCCTGGCCGCAAGTTCATTCACGTCAAACCCACGCTTCACAAAAATGGAACTTGCCGCATCGTTTTCTGTCAATGAAAAATAGCCCAAATCCATTTTTTGTTGAAAAAGCACTTCATTTTCAAGCTTTAAGGAATCGAGTTTTGATTCCATATTTCCCACTTTCGTTTCCAAACTCTTCACTTTTTCGGTATAAAATTCATCGGCTTTTTTTGCGTTCATATATTGAAAAACAATGTATAAAGCCGCAAAAAGAAAGAGGTACATAAAAATTTTGTTTCGCATCAGAGTTCTATTTTTAAATTATCGTACGCCAAAAACACATTTTTTGGCAATTGTTTTTCCACCTCGTCGTGAAAGCCCAATTTATGGCTAATGTGCGTGAAATACGCTTTTTCCGGGTTCACTTTTTTCACAAATTCCAAAGCTTCTTCCAAGTTGAAATGTGTCGGGTGGGGTTCGATCCGTAAAGCATTGACCACTAAAATTTTTGTTCCCTTCAGTTTTTCGACCTCTTCGTCCGCCACGGTCTTTGCATCGGTGATGTAAGAAAAATCCCCAATTCTATACCCAAAAACTTCCAAACGACCATGCATAACTTTAATGGGGATGATTTTCAAACCTTCAATAAAAAAAGGATTTTCATCGATCAAATTGACATGCAAATCGGGCGCTGAAGGATATTTGTTCTCGATGGTGAAAATATAGGAAAACCGCTGTCGCAATGCATTGACCACTTCTTCTTGCGCATAAATGGAAATGGCCCCTTGCCGAAAATAAAACGGGCGAATGTCGTCCAACCCGGCCGTGTGGTCGTTGTGTTCGTGCGTGTACAAAATTCCGTCCAAACGCGGAACATGATTGGTAAGCATTTGTTGTCGAAAATCAGGCCCGCAGTCGATCACAAACGCATAATTTCCCCATTCGACCAGCACTGAAACCCGCAAGCGTTTGTCTTTTGGATTCTCGCTCAAACATACCGGATCATCACTTCCGATAATTGGAATTCCCTGAGAAGTACCGGTGCCGAGAAACGTAATTTTCAAATTGACGAATTTTTGAACAAAAATAGAACTATTTTTTTGTTTAGGTACGCATTTTGCTACCTTTGAACCGTGATACGCTATTCATAAAAAGAAATTGCCATGCCGATTACCATTATGGGCGACAAGGAATTTGAAAACATTCCTTCGATAAACAGCAAAGCCTTGAGAATCAATTTAAACGAAAACATTTACGGTACGTTTTCAGAAATCGGGGCCGGACAGGAAACCGTGCGCAATTTTTTTCGGGCCGGCGGGGCTTCCGGAACCATTGCAAAAACCATGAGCGCTTATGACAAAGATTTTAGCGATGCCATTTACGGGGTCGAAAAAGACAAGCGCTATGTGACCGAAGATCGGCTGAAAAAAATGCTTTCGCACGAAATGAACCTCATCGAGGAGCGTATTGAACGAAAAAAGCATCCGAACAAATTGTTTTTTTGTTACGCCAACACGGTCGCAACCATCGATTTTGCACGAAAATACAAAGGCCACGGTTGGGTCGGCATCCGCTACCAAACCGAGCCCAAAGAAGAATACAACGAAATTATCCTTCACGTGCGTTTTCACCAAAACGACGCGCGTTTGCAACAAAACACCTTGGGCGTTTTGGGCGTGAACCTTATTTATGGCGCATACTACAAATATGATTCGCCAAAAAAATTGTTGCGCTATTTGTACGATCACCTCAATAAAGACCAAATTGAAATAGACACGATCAATTTCTCGGGGCCTCGTTTTGAAAATGTCGATAACCGTTTGATGAGCCTTCAATTGGTGAAAAACGGAATGACCGAGGCCGTGATGTTTTCCCCGGAAGGAAAAAACGTGCTGCCCGCAAGAATTTTGTACAAAAAAAACGTGTTGGCGCTTCGCGGAAGTTTTCGCCCGGTGACCAAAGTAAACATGGACATGTACAAAAATTCGTTGGAATTGTTCCTGAACGAACGCCGTGTCGAAAAAGACAATACGGTTAGCATTTTTGAAATCACCTTGTCCAATTTGCGCGCGGAAGGCGAAATTGACGAAGAAGATTTTATGGACCGGGCGAAATTGTTGTGCTCGCTCGGGCAAACGGTGATGATTTCCAACTTTCAAGAATATTACAAACTTGTGGAATATTTTTCACGCTACACCAAAGAGCGGATGGGCCTTACCATGGGCGTGAACAATTTGGTCGATATTTTCGACGAACATTATTACCGTCATTTGAGCGGTGGTATTTTGGAAGCCTTCGGGAAATTGTTCTTCAAAGACCTCAAAGTCTACCTCTATCCGCTAAAAGATCGCGAAACCGGAAAAATCACCAACAGCGAAAATTTGAAGGTGCACCCACGTATGAAAGAGTTGTACAAGTTCTTTAAATACAACGGAAAAGTAGTCGATATCAAAGATTACGATCCGGATATTTTGGGAATTTACTCCCGCGAAGTGCTGGAAATGATCGCCGAAGGAAAACCCGGTTGGGAAGAAATGTTGCCCGAACAAACGGCAAAAATGATCAAAAAACAACATTTGTTCAGTAGGGAATTGAAAAAAATAGAAGCTGTGGACCGCTAAATATTGGTCTGCTGAGAAGAATCTTTTCAGCGGTCAAAACGCTGAAAGGGTTTTGATAAAAAACAATACTTCAAAAAAATAACATGAAAAAATCCACTCAAATAAAAACCTTTAAATTCATCAGCGCACTGGAAGCTGTTTCTTTTTTGTTGCTGTTGTTGGTCGCAATGCCCTTGAAATATATCTGGGACATGCCCAAAATGGTGGAGATCGTTGGAATGGCGCACGGAATCCTTTTTATAGCTTATGTTTTTGGCGCGTATTGGATGTACGAAAAACTAAACTGGCCGCTCAAAACCTTGTTCATCGCCATTTTGTGCTCGGTGCTTCCCTTGGGGCCTTTTTATGTGGAAAGGAAATATTTGCCGGTTGAAGAATAGAGGGTAATTTGCGAAAACGCTCTTAGTCGAACTATAGCCGTCGAGGCCCAAAGCCCTATTTCGCCAAACGGTCTTTTACAAACTCCACTTGGTTTTTTCCGTGGGGCTTTGGTTTTCCATGTTCGTCCAAACTGACCATCACAATGTTTTCAATGCCAATGATTTTTTCACGGGTCATTTTGTTGCGGACTTCGCATTTCAGGGTCAGTGAGGCATTGCCGAATTTCAATACTTTTAGACCAATTTCAATAATATCGCCTTGTTTGGCAGAACTTTGAAAATCGATTTCGCTCATGAATTTGGTGACGGTTTTCGGATTTTCGAGCTGAATGATCGCGTACAAAGCCGCTTCTTCGTCGATCCATTCGAGCAAACGCCCGCCAAATAAAGTGCCGTTCGGATTCAAATCTTCGGGTTTTATCCATTTTCTGGTATGAAATTTCATCTCCATGTTTTTATTGTTTTGTAGAATTAGTGACAGGGATTTTCAGTTGCGTATCAAAAAGTGAATTGAATTTTTCGATAAAATATCCTGACAGCAAAGGGGAAGCTTTTTCGACATTTTGGTGCACAAAAAAATAACAGTTTTTCAAACCTTCCTTGTGCCAAATTTCGAGGCGTTCGAGCCAATCGTCCAATCGCGAATAATCCGATGGGTGATTGGCGCCGTTGTAGCGAATAAAAGCGGTGTCGGTGGTCAATCGCATATGCAACAAATCCCTTCTTCCGGCGCTGTCGGTGATAATGTTACTGACGTTGTACTGCATCAAAATGGAATTCAACTCATCGCTGACCACTGGGTCGTTATGCCAATCGGTGTGGCGCACTTCGAACGCCAGCGGAACATCACTTGGCCACGATTGAAAAAATTTTGGCAAGCGATCAATGTATTTGGGCATAAAATTTTCCGGCATTTGCAGAAAAACCATTCCGAGTTTTTCGTTCAAGGGTTTCAAATTTTCGGTGAAATCTTGTACCAGTTCTTCAGTTTCGTTCAAGCGTTTCAAATGGCTGATCAATCGCGGAACTTTCGGAAAAAATCGAAACCCTTCCCCTACTTTGTCGTGCCAGGTTTTGAATTGTTCCTTCGGAAACATTCGATAAAAGGAAGCGTTCAGCTCAATGGAATTGAACTGTGTGGCATAATATTCCAGTTCATCTTTCGTTCCGCGGGGATAAAAACCTTTTAAATCGGTGCGGTTCCATTTTGCGCAACCCACCGCAATGTTTTCAAACGAATTGCTCGAAAACTGGGAAAGCACTTTTTTGGTTTGTGGGTGGTCTTTGGGCAATGAAAAATCAATTTCGCCCGGATTTTCAACTTTTCCGAATTTCATGGGTGCGAATTTTATGCGAATTAAAAATACGAATTATTACGGATTAAAATTGCTTTTTAAACTTGTTCTTATTAATCCTGTGCCCGCATTTTTACAATCCATATCTATTTTGCCACTGCCAACTGCTACCGAACACTGGACACTAAACTATTCCGGATATTCCACCCGAAGGTGGTAAATGTTGTTCAGTTTTCTTTTCAGCACTTTTTTGATGGTTTGTATTTCTTTGAACGTAATATCGGCGTTCAAAAATTGCCCTTCGTCCATTTGTTTGTCAATGATTTTTTCAACAAACTTATCGATCAACAATGCGGTGGGTTCTTTCAAACTTTTGCTGGCGGCCTCCACGCTGTCGCTCATCATCAAAATCGCGGTTTCTTTGCTGAACGGGATGGGACCCGGATAGGTGAAATTCTCAATATTGATTTCTTCGACGGTTTCGTCGGTGTTTTCTTTTTCTTTTTGGTAAAAATAATAAACGGTTGTCGTTCCGTGATGGGTTCGGATAAAGTCAATCACCCGGTCCGGAAGGTTGTTTTTCTTGGCAATTTCAATTCCATTGAGCACGTGGCCGATAATAATTTTAGCACTTTCCAAAGGTTCCAGTTCATCATGCGGATTGACAGAAGTGGTTTGGTTTTCGGTAAAAAACGTGGGTTTATCCATTTTTCCGATGTCGTGGTAAAGTGCGCCGGCACGTACCAACATTGCGTTCGCTCCGATTTCATTGGCAGCGGCCTCGCCCAGGTTTGCCACGTTCAAAGAATGGTGGAAGGTTCCGGGAGCTTTGTTGGAAAGTTCCTTCAACAATTTGGAATTGGTGTCGGAAAGCTCCAACAGCGACATGTCTGAAACCAGCCCGAACAATTTTTCATAGGCATACACCAAGGGTTGCGCGAACAAGGTGGCGACGCCTCCCAACAAAAACATCAGGAAAGTTTCGTAATTTATTTTTCCCAAATCGCCTTCTTGAATGATGGTGAACGCGAAATAAGCTAGAATGTAAACCCCGGTGATCTGCCCCACGGAAATGAACAAATTGGCCCGTTTGTACAATTCGGAAACCGTGAGAATGGTCACAATTCCGGCAATGATCTGTAAAAACATATACTCATAACTGTTGGGAACAATGAACCCCAAAATCACGACCGTGACCACGTGGGTGAACAAACCCATACGGGCATCAAAAAAAGCCTTGAGGGTCAAGGGTAAAATACACAGCGGAACCACATACACATATTCATTGTCCAAACGCATCACCAACACCGTGAGCAAAACCATTACCATAATGTTGAAAAAAACAAAAGTGACCTTGGTGTTGTTTTCAAAAATTGACGGTCGATATTTACGAATGAACAACAACAACATCAACAAAGCCAATGATACCAACAAACTATACCCGAAAACGATGAGGAAGTAACTGGATTTTGTCCAATCTTTGGCTTCGTATTCCTTTTTTAGGGAATTTAGTATTTTGAATTTTGCATCGTCAACAATTTCCCCTTTTACGATAATGCGGCTCCCTTGTGGAACGCTTCCGCGTGTATAGGAAATTGCGCTCAACTTATCCTCGAGCGCAGTTTGCGTAAGTTCTTGATCCAAATCGACATTGGGTTCGACCAGGTTGAAAAACAGCTCCAACAAACCATTTTTAAATTTGTGCATCCCTGCCAAATTGATTTGGTTTTCCACGAAATTTTGCAGATCGTCTTGTTTCAAGATGTTCCCATAGACCACTTCTTCGGCTTCGTTTCCTTTCTTTAAATAAACAATACGGTTGGCTTGGAACGGATCAATTTCAAGCAAAACCCCTTTTTCATATATTTTTTGCAATAGGTTTTCGGAAAAGCGCGTAATTCTATTTTTGTTCCCCTGCAAAATGCTATCGGCAAAAACAGATTGGATTTCGGCTTCAAGCCTTGCTTCTATTTGTTTTGGAATATTTTCGTTATATTCGTAATAAGGCGTGTGCGATTGAAATAGTTGTTCTTTTTCCTGGGCAATTTCCTCAGGGGTCTTTAAAATTGCAAAGTCGAACGGGGCGTACAAATTTTCATATTGCCATGGTTTTCCTTTGGTGAAATCATATTTGAACTGACTTCCTTTGGGAAACAAATATACAATCACGAAAGTGGTAACGGCCAGCAAAAAAACCTTGTAAACAAGCGCTTGGTTTTTATAAAGGTTGTTTGTGAAATTATTCATGCATTGTTGTTGTACGTCAAATATAATGAAAAAATAAAGGGCAATGGAAGAAGCTTTGGCGGGTTGTTGAGAAAATTCTTAAATTCGCAATTCCAAAACTAAAAACACCACCAATGAAAAATAAAGAAATTGTAATTGTAAGTGCAAAACGTACCCCGATCGGGAGTTTTTTGGGAAGTTTGTCTTCCGTTCCGGCCACAAAATTGGGGGCAATCGCCATCAAAGGCGCTTTGGAAGCCATCAATTTAAAACCCGAATTGGTCAATGAAGTTTTTATGGGGAATGTGGTCCAAGCCGGTAACGGGCAAGCTCCCGCACGCCAAGCTGCTTTGGGTGCTGGAATTCCGACCGACGTTGCCTGCACGACCGTAAACAAAGTTTGTGCCAGCGGAATGAAATCGGTGATGCTGGGCGCACAAGCGATCATGACCGGCGATGCGGAAATCGTGGTTGCCGGCGGAATGGAAAATATGAGTTTGATTCCACATTATATGCACCTTCGAAATGGCCAAAAATTCGGCCCGAAAACAATGGAAGACGGCATGCAAAAAGATGGCTTGGTCGATGCCTATAACCAGGAAGCAATGGGAACTTGCGCCGATCTTTGTGCCACGGAACACAATTTTTCGCGCGAAGAACAAGATGCTTTTGCGGTGCAATCGTACGAACGTTCCAAAAAAGCTTGGGAAGAAGAGAAATTCAGCAATGAAATTGTTCCGGTGGAAGTGCCACAACGTCGTGGTGAACCAATTGTGGTTTCCGAAGATGAAGAATACAAAAACGTGAAAATGGAAAAAATTTCGTCCTTGCGACCTGCTTTCACCAAAGATGGAACGGTCACTGCCGCTAATGCTTCAACAATAAACGACGGCGCCGCGGCAATGGTGTTGATGAGCAAAGAAAAAGCGGAAGAAATGGGGTTGAAACCTTTGGCAGTCATCAAAGGCTTCGCCGATGCAGCCCAGGAACCCGAATGGTTCACCACAGCTCCGGCAAAAGCTTTGCCAAAAGCTTTGGACAAAGCAAATGTTTCTTTGGACGAAGTGGATTATTTTGAATTCAACGAAGCTTTTTCGGTGGTTGGCTTGGCCAATATGAAAATTTTGGGGCTTTCCGATAAAAACGTGAACGTAAACGGGGGCGCGGTTTCTTTGGGCCATCCGCTGGGCTGTTCTGGCGCACGGATATTGATCACACTTTTGAACGTCTTGGAACAAAACAACGGAAAAATTGGCGCGGCCGCAATTTGTAATGGAGGTGGCGGCGCTTCGGCAATGGTGATCGAAAAATGCTAACGGCTTTGTTTTTTATGAGCAGAAAAAATAATCCCACACAGGGTTCACGTTAATTTTTTTTTCAATAGATGCAATACGGAATTTGCAATCTCGGCATTGTTGCCGTTCGAATGGACCCTACCGATAAAAGTGAAATGGTTTCCCAGCTTTTGTACGGCGATCATTTCAAAATATTGGAACAGCGAAAAAACTGGAGCAAAATACGCATTGCTTTTGACAATTATGAAGGCTGGGCGGACAACAAGCAATTTGTCGAAATCACCAAGGAGAATTACAAATCATTGAATGAAAGCGAACCGGTTTTAGTGTCCGATTTGGTAGAATTTTCCATCGACAAAAACAAATCGCTCGTTCCCGTTCCGTTGGGTTCCAATTTGAACGGAATTGCCTTGTTCGAAAATTCATACGAAGGTAATAGCACCAGGGGAAAAAAGGAAAAGTCCAACTTTACAAAAACCGCCTCTTTATACCTGAACGCCCCGTATTTATGGGGTGGAAAAACCCCTTTTGGGATCGATTGCAGCGGATTGACACAAATGGTTTACCGATTGAACGGCCATAGACTTTCACGAGATGCATCACAGCAGGCAGAACAAGGGGAAGTGTTGAGTTTTATTGAAGAAAGTGAGCCGGGCGACTTGGCTTTTTTCGACAATGCGGAAGGAGCGATTGTCCACGTTGGAATAATTATGGAAAACAATTACATCATCCACGCGCACGGAAAAGTGCGCATCGACCGGTTGGACCACAGCGGGATTTTCAATGTGGACACCAAAAAATATTCCCACAACCTTCGGGTGATCAAAAAAATTATATAAAAAAATGCGCTCGTTAAAGCGCATTTTTTTATTACTCTAAATTTTAAAAACCTTACTTACTTGCCCAAAGCATCCAATTTTGTTTTCATTTCTTTAGCTTTTTCGTTGTTTCCCAACACATAATAAATATTCATCATTGTGCGCAAAACCCCTTCATTGTCCGGGGCAAGTTCCTTTGCTTTTTCCAAATAGGGCAACGCTTGTTGGTAGGTTTCTTTTCGCTGGGCGGCCAGTTCATCGTATTTTGAATTGTTTCCGTCGGCCAATGCTTTGTTCATCTGTTCCAAAATTGCATCTTCTTTTTCCAAAATAGTCGCCGCCAAATTGAAATAGGCCGCTTCCATAGCTGGATCAAATTCAATGGCTTTTTTGTAGTATTCTATCGCTCCTTTGGTATCGCCAAGTTCTGCCGAGGTAACGGCCAAATTGTAATACAACGTGGCATTTTCGGGGTCTTTTTTTACAATCTCTTTCATCAATTGATTGTATTTATCAACTTTTCCCAAGTTATAGTACATATTCGCCTCGGCCTGCAGCAACCCAATGTCATCGGGGTTTTCTGCTTTTGCGCTTGCCATGGCTTCTTTCGCCAAGTCCAATTTGTCCTGCTGAATATAAATCAACGCAATGTTTTTGGCTATTTCCCCTTTTTTGGAAGGAATTGCTTTAGTTTGGGGGTTGTTGTATTCGCCACTTTTCACAAATAGGTCACGCTCTTCTTTGGAAGAAAAAGTTTTCACCTCGCCGGTTGCAATATCGGTGGCCACAAATTGCGTTTCACTTCCATCGTAGCCAAGCTCCATCAATTCTTTGTAATATTTCAAAGCGGAATCGTAGTCCTTGCCGTTCAACGAAAGGTTTGCGGCATAATACAAATAAACAGTGTCTATTTTGTTCATTTGGTAGCTTTTATATAACTTTTTTGCCGCATCTCCGTATTTTTTATTGTTTTGATCCGTAATGGCGGAATTCACCAAAGCGTTTCTTACGGCCATAATCCCGGTATCGGCAGCTTCCTCTTCGCCGAGTTCTTTCACTTTGTTATAGGCTTCGGCAGCAATCATAAGGTCCTCCATCGAAGTGGCGGAACCATTGTTCGCTCCCAAATAGGCTTGGGCTTTTGCCAAATAATAATCGGTTTGGGTGTTTTCGCTCTCTTCGGAAATTTGACTTTCCACTTGCTTCAAAAGCGATTTTGCTTCAGTATAGTTTCCTTCTTCAATGGCGTCTTCCGCGTTTCGGATTTCCTTTTTTTGTGAAAATGCCATAACCGTGGCCAAAGAAAGTGCGATGGTTAAAATTTTCTTTTTCATTTTTTTGGTTTTTGGTTTTTATTCTTCTTCGTCGTTATTTGCAATAGTTGTGCCATCATTGGTCTGATCTTCCGATAGGTCATCCAGTTCGTCGGCATCTTCTTCCTCTTGCATCACTTTTGCGACCGCTGCAATTGCATCACCTTCCCTAAGGTTGATCAATCGAACACCTTGGGTGGCACGGCCCATTACCCGTAAATTTTCCACGGCCATGCGAATGGCAATTCCCGACTTGTTGATGATCATCAAATCATCTTGATCGGAAACGTTCAGTATGGAAACCAACTCCCCTGTTTTTGGGGTAATGGAAATGGTTTTCACCCCTTTTCCTCCGCGGTTGGTAATTCGGTAATCGTCCAGGCTGGAACGTTTTCCATAGCCATTTTCGGAAACCACCAAAATATCGGTTTCCATATCGTTCACGGCCACCAAGCCGACCACTTCGTCCTTGTCGTTCGCCAAGCGGATTCCGCGCACACCGGAAGCATTTCTACCCATTGGGCGGGTTTTGCTTTCTTCAAAACGGATGGCTTTTCCACTTTTTAAGCCCAACATCACATGGCTGTCGCCCGTGGTGAGCCTTGCGGAAAGCAATTCGTCGCCTTCGCGAATCGTGATCGCATTGATACCATTGGTCCGTGGGCGCGAATATTGTTCCAACGAAGTCTTTTTCACTTGCCCTTTCTTGGTGGCCATAATGACATAATGACTGTTGATGTATTCTTCGTCTTTTAAATCTTGGGTGCAAATAAATGCTTTCACTTTATCTTCAGGGTCAATGTTCACCAAATTTTGAATGGCCCTTCCTTTGGAGGTCTTGCTTCCTTCCGGAATTTCAAAAACCCGCATCCAATAACATTTTCCCGCTTGGGTGAAGAAAATCATGTATTGGTGGTTGGTGCCCACGAACAAATATTCCAAGAAATCTTCGTTTCGGGTGGTGGATCCTTTTTGCCCCACTCCTCCTCTATTTTGTTTTTTGTATTCGGACAAGGAAGTTCGTTTGATGTAACCGGCATGCGAAATGGTGATCACCACTTTTTCATCGGGAATCATATCTTCCATGCTCAAATCGCCCCCTGCATATTCGATTTCGGAACGGCGTTCATCTCCATATTTTTCTTTGACCTCCAACAATTCTTCTTTGATGATCTCCATTCGGCGGTCTTTGTTTGCCAAAATATCCTTCAAATCCTCGATGGTCTTCATCAATTCTTCATATTCCGTGCGCAACTTGTCCTGTTCCAGACCGGTAAGTTGACGCAAACGCATTTCAACAATGGCTTTTGCTTGGATTTCACTAAGTTCAAAACGCTCTATCAATTTGCTTCGGGCCTCGTCCGCGTTGCTGGAAGCCCTTATGAGTGCAATTACTTCGTCAATATTGTCCGAAGCAATGATCAAGCCTTCCAAAATATGCGCGCGCTCTTGCGCTTTTCGAAGTTCGTATTCCGTTCTTCGCACCACAACTTCATGTCGATGATCCACAAAATGACGGATCATATCCTTTAGGTTGAGCATTTCCGGTCTTCCTTTGACCAAAGCAATGTTGTTCACACTAAAAGAGGATTGCAAAGCCGTATGTTTGAACAAGGTGTTCAGTACCACGTTCGGAACGGCATCGCGTTTCAAAAAATATACAATCCGCATTCCTTTTCGATCCGATTCATCACGAATAAGGGAAATTCCGTCAATTTTTTTGTCGTTCACCAAATCGGCGGTTTTTTTGATCATATCCGCTTTATTGACTTGGTAGGGGATTTCCGAAACAATAATGCATTCTTTTCCACCAACTTCTTCCATATGGGTTTTCGCCCGCATAACAATTCTTCCCCTTCCGGTTTTGAATGCTTCTTTCACGCCATCATAACCATAAATAATTCCGCCGGTAGGAAAATCGGGGGCTTTTATATGGGTGATCAATTCATCGATTTCAATCTCGTTGTTTTCGATATAGGCAATGGTTCCGTCCACCACTTCCGATAAATTGTGCGGAGGCATATTGGTTGCCATTCCGACCGCGATTCCACTTGCACCATTTACCAATAAATTGGGAATTCGAGAAGGCAGTACGGTGGGTTCTTTCAAGGTGTCGTCAAAATTCAATTTGTGATCGACGGTTTCCTTGTCGATATCGGCCAACATATCTTCACTGATTTTGCGCATCCGTGCTTCGGTGTAACGCATTGCTGCCGGCCTATCGCCATCGACAGAACCAAAATTTCCTTGCCCGTCAATCAACATATAGCGCAAACTCCACTCTTGCGCCATTCGAACCATGGTGTCATAAACGGAGGTGTCGCCGTGCGGGTGGTATTTTCCCAAAACCTCCCCCACAATCCTTGCGGACTTTTTATGGGCGCGGTTGGAAGTTACGCCCAGTTCATGCATTCCGAACAAAACCCTTCTGTGAACAGGTTTCAAACCGTCGCGCACGTCGGGCAAGGCACGTGACACGATGACCGACATCGAATAATCGATGTACGCGGTCTTCATTTCATCTTCAATATTGATGGGGATCAGCTTTTCTCCTTCAGCCATAAATAGTAGATTTGTAATTCTAATTTTTAACGAGGCAATTTACGGATATTATCTGTTATTATGCCATTTTGCCCGTTCTTTCGACGGGTTTTTATTAACAAATTTTTGTTGTAGTTTAGTTGATAAGTTCAGGCAACAAAATTTTGAAACCACAACTTTATTTTGTCAATTAGCTATTCAAGATTAATAGGTATGGTTTTTGAATAAATTAGAATGTAAAATCTAACAAAGGCGTTTAAAAAATGGACGATAATTTTTCACCACGAGTCAAAGATGTAATCACGTACAGCAAAGAAGAAGCCTTGCGTTTGGGGCACGATTTTATAGGCACCGAACATTTGATGCTGGGACTGCTGCGTGACGGCAGTGGGAAGGCGATCGATATATTGGATTCATTGGAAATCGATTTGAACCACCTTCGCAAGAAAGTGGAAATTCTCAGTCCGGCGAACCCAGGCATTGCAACCGTATCCAACAAAAAGAAAAACCTGCATTTGACACGCCAAGCGGAACGGGCATTGAAAACCACTTTTTTGGAAGCAAAACTTTTTCAAAGCTCTTCCATCAACACCGCACATTTGTTGTTGTGCATTTTAAGAAACGAAAACGACCCCACCACCAAGCTTTTGAACAAAATGAAAGTAGATTACGACAACGTAAAAGATGAATTCAAATCCATGATCACCCAAGATGATGGCTATTTGGGCTCGCCCACTTCCGAATCTTTTTCCGAAGAAGAAAATCCTTCGGGTGATAGTGCCAAAAACACCCCTTTTGGAAACACCGGAAACCCTGGAAAAACTACCAAAAAATCCAAAACCCCGGTTTTGGACAATTTTGGCCGCGATTTGACCGCATTGGCCGACGAAGGAAAATTGGACCCAGTGGTCGGCAGGGAAAAAGAAATTGAACGGGTTTCCCAAATTTTAAGCCGAAGGAAAAAAAACAACCCTTTGTTGATCGGCGAACCCGGCGTTGGAAAAAGTGCCATTGCCGAGGGCTTGTCCCTTCGAATCATTCAACGAAAAGTTTCCAGAATATTGTTCGACAAACGTGTGGTGACACTTGATTTGGCGAGTTTGGTAGCCGGCACCAAATACCGCGGACAATTTGAAGAACGCATGAAAGCGGTAATGAACGAACTTGAAAAAAACGACGACATCATTTTGTTCATCGACGAAATACATACCATTGTCGGGGCAGGTGGCGCCACTGGAAGTTTGGACGCCAGCAATATGTTCAAACCCGCCTTGGCAACTGGCGAACTACAATGCATCGGGGCAACGACTTTGGACGAATATCGCCAGCACATTGAAAAAGACGGCGCGTTGGAACGCAGGTTTCAGAAAGTGATCATCGAGCCAACTTCCGTTCCGGAAACCATCGAAATTTTGAACAATATCAAAAATAAATACGAGGAACACCACAATGTCGAATATACCGATGAAGCAATCGCTGCTTGCGTGAAACTCACCAACCGCTATATGACCGACCGTTTTCTTCCCGACAAGGCCATCGACGCGTTGGACGAGGCCGGATCGCGTGTCCACATCACCAATATTCATGTTCCCAAACAAATTTTGGAACTGGAAAAAGAACTCGACGCGGTCAAAGGTTTGAAAAATTCGGTGGTAAAAAAACAAAAATATGAAGAAGCCGCCAAGCTTCGCGACGATGAGAAAAAACTGGAAAAAGAATTGGAAATCGCCCAAAAACAGTGGGAGGAAGAGTCCAAACAACACCGAGAAACCGTCACAGAAGACAATGTTGCCGATGTGGTTTCCATGATGACCGGAATCCCAGTGAACCGGATCGCCCAAACCGAAATCAACAAATTGGCGGAACTGCCAAAATTGATCAAAGGAAAAGTAATTGGCCAAGACGAAGCCGTTGGAAAAGTGGTAAAAGCCATTCAACGCAACCGGGCCGGTTTGAAAGACCCCGACAGACCCATTGGTTCCTTTATTTTCTTGGGGCAAACCGGAGTGGGAAAAACCCAATTGGCAAAAGTATTGGCGCGCGAACTGTTCGACAATGAAGATGCGCTGATCCGAATCGATATGAGCGAATACATGGAAAAATTCGCAATTTCACGATTGATCGGGGCGCCTCCGGGCTATGTCGGCTATGAAGAAGGTGGTCAACTTTCGGAAAAAGTACGCCGCAAACCCTATTCCGTTATTTTGCTCGACGAGGTTGAAAAAGCGCATCCCGACGTTTTTAATATGTTGTTGCAAGTTTTGGACGACGGATATTTGACCGATAGCCTTGGCAGGAAAATCGATTTTAAAAACAGCATTATCATAATGACCTCCAACATCGGTTCGCGAAAATTGAAAGATTTCGGGCAAGGGGTCGGATTTGGAACTGCCGCGCAAAAAGCGCAAGTGGATACGCATGCCAAAGGCGTGATCGAAAACGCATTGAAAAAAGCTTTTGCGCCCGAGTTTTTGAACCGTATCGACGATGTGGTGATCTTCAATGGGTTGGATCGGGAAGACATTCATAAAATCATCGATATTGAATTGGAAAAATTGTTCAAACGAATTGACGGTTTGGGCTATGACCTAAAATTGAGCGACAAAGCGAAAGACTTTATCGCCGACAAAGGTTTTGACCAACAATACGGCGCGCGGCCGCTTAACCGTGCGATCCAGAAATATATTGAAGATGCCTTGGCAGAAGAAATCATCACTTCAAAAATTTCCGAAGGTGACACCATTTATATGGACCTCGACAAAGGTTCCAACGAATTGAAAATCCAGATCGAGAAGCCCAAAACAAAAACGGAAGGATAAATAGGCTTTGTCCAATAGAAAATTTAAACAAGCAATAAAGAGCCCGTTCCAAATTTAAAATCGGAACGGGCTTTTTTGATGGATGGCGCTAATTTTAGAAGGAAAATCAACCGAACAACAACTCGTTTTCGATTTCAAAACTATTCATAAAAGCTTTGGAATTTGCTATTTTTGGAGCCATTACCGTATCTTTTTTCACCAAGGGCACCGATTTTCGGTACAAATCGATCATTTGTGCCAAAAACGGTGACGTTTTCAGCGGAGATCGGTAATGCAACGCCTGCGAAGCATTGAACAATTCAATGGCCAAAACAGAATTTACATTTTCGATCACACGAATCAATTTAGTGGCTGAATTTGCGCCCATGCTCACATGATCTTCCTGCCCGTTGGAAGAAACAATGGAATCCACACTTGCCGGCGTGCACAATTGTTTGTTTTGGCTCACAATACTTGCCGCGGTATATTGTGGAATCATAAACCCGCTGTTCAAACCTGGTTCGTCCACCAAAAAAACCGGCAATTCGCGGAGCCCAGAAACCAGTTGGTAAATCCTTCTTTCGGAAATATTGGCAAGTTCGGACATCGCAATGGCCAAATAATCCATTGCCAACGCCAAAGGCTGTCCGTGAAAATTGCCCGCGGAAATAATTTTGTCGTCGGACACAAAAATGTTTGGGTTGTCAGTAACGCTGTTGATTTCGGTTTTCACGGTTTGGTGCACAAACCGTAAAGTATCTTTCGTCGCTCCGTGAACCTGTGGAATGCAACGGAAAGAATAAGGATCTTGCACATTTTGCTTGATCTCTTTGGCAATTTCACTATCTTCTAAAAATTCCCGAATCCGTTCCGCGGTTTTGATTTGCCCCCGATGGGGACGGATTTCATGCACCAAAGGATCAAAAGGCGACATGTTGCAATTGAAAGCATCGATGGAAACCGCACCGATCAAATCGGCGAAATAGGATAATTTATAGCCTTCCAACAACGCAAAAACCGCATGTGCGCTCATAAATTGGGTGCCGTTCAACAAAGCCAAGCCTTCTTTTGATTGTAATTTTAAGGGTTTCCACCCGAATTTTTGCAACACTTTTTCCGAAGGAAGAATTTCCCCTTCAAAATAAACTTCGCCTTTTCCCAAAAGTGGCAGCGACAAATGTGCCAATGGTGCCAAATCGCCCGAAGCACCCAAAGAACCTTGTTCAAAAACAACGGGCAAAATATCGTGGTTGTAGAAGTCCAATAAACGAGAAATCAAATCGATCGAAACTCCTGAATTTCCGTAGCTTAACGACTGTATTTTCAACAACAACATCAAGCGTACAATTTTTGGGGAAACTTTTTCCCCGGTGCCACAAGCGTGCGAAACCACCAAATTTTCCTGAAGTTGAGTCAGATTTTCGGGTGTGATTTTGACATTACAAAGCGCTCCAAAACCTGTATTGATCCCATAAATTGGTCGATCGTTCACCGCCATTTTTTCATTCAAATAATTCCTTGATTTTTGAACGGCGGTTTTTGCTTCTTCGCTCAATTCCAATTTTTTTCCGGTCTCAAGGATGTCTTGAACAATGTCCAAGTCCAATATTCCCTTACTGATATAATGATGGTCTTGCATGGTTTTGCCTACATTTGTTTTGCACGCCAAAAGTCCAATTATCGAACAAATTTTCCAAGGATTTTCGAAAAATATTCCCAACAAAAAACACCACTTAAAAAAACAACGTACTTTTATCGAACTTAAAAAACACTTTCCATGAAAAAAACAATCTGCCTTTTGGCGGCCACCATGCTCTTTTTTGGTTGTAATGACGATAAAAAAGAACCCGAATTCACCATTTTAAAAGGAACAATAAACAATATGACGACCGATAGCATTTCGGTTTCCCGAGGTGAATTTGTTGAAAAAATCGCTTTGAACAAAGACGGCTCGTTCTCCGATACGTTGGATTTGCCCATAGCTGGTTACTACACATTGCGCGTCGATCGGGAAATCACTCGGATGTACCTGGTCCCGGAAACCAGGGTATCCATCAGTTTGAACACGAAACAGTTTGATGAAAGCATTCGATATACCGGTGACAATTCTGCGGAAAACAATTATTTGGTGAAAAAATTCCTGTTGTCGGAAAAAATCGATATTTCTCCAAAAGAAATCATGCAAAATGAAATTGGGTTGGATTCCTTGGCAATGATCGTGGACAAAAACGAACAAAAATATTTGGATTTGTTGCACACCAATAAATTGGATTCCAGTTTTGTGGCAATGGAAGAAAAGGCCATTCATTACAAAAAAGCCTTGGCATTGGAACGCCAAGCCTTTATTTACCAACGAATGGGGAAAGACAGCCTCACAAAGGGTTTTGTGGGCCCGGAAATCAATTTGGACAATGCTGAAGATTTTGAAAATTTCGACGCATACCAACAATTGGTGATGATCGATTTTTCGAAAGCCACTTCCGTACAAACCGACACCAGCGCTTCCTACAGCGATAAAGCTTTTGCCTACCTTGACCGGTTGGAAAGCGAAAACATAAAAACCACCGGACTGCAACGTATCTCCTACCGGATCCGTCCCGGAAACGAGGACAACAAAGAGATTTACGACAACATTATGCAACGTTCTTCGGACACTAAGTTCAAAGAAGAATTGACCGTTCGTTTCAAAAAAATACAACAATTAAAAAAAGGGAACCCCTCGCCCACTTTCACATATGAAAACTACAAAGGTGGTGAAACCTCCTTGGGAGACCTGCGTGGAAAACATGTTTACATTGATGTTTGGGCCACGTGGTGCGGACCTTGTTTGGCACAAATTCCAGCTTTACAAAAAATTGAAAAAAACTATCACGGAAAAAACATTCATTTTGTCAGCATTTCAATCGATACGGAAAATGCTTATGAAAAATGGAAGAAAATGGTCACCGAAAAAGAATTGGGCGGCATTCAATTGATCGCCGATAACGCGTGGGATTCCGAGTTTGTTCAAAACTATGCCATCAACGGGATTCCGAGGTTCATTTTGGTGGATCCACAAGGAAACATTGTTTCGGCGAACGCCCCTCGCCCCTCCGATCCGGAATTGATTAATTTGTTTGAAGAAGTGGGAATTTAAAAAAGATTCTGTACAACCAAAACCGACCGTTTTGAAAACCGGTCGGTTTTTTTATTCCGGTTTTTCTTCCGGCGGTGGAGGGTTATTTTCCCGTTGGAACAAATCCAATACCGCGTCGCCAAGGTGCAATGGAATATCGCCCGCGATCATTCCTTCGAAACTATATTCCCCGGCTGCAATATCGCCTGCTTTTCCGTGCAAATAGACCCCAAAAACAGCGGCGGTCAATGGGTAATAGCCTTGAGAAAGCAATCCGGCGATCGTACCGACAAGCACATCGCCACTTCCCGCCGTGGCCATTCCGGGGTTTCCGGTGGTGTTGATGTATAGTTTATTTTCTTCCACAACAATGCTATGGGCACCTTTTATCACCAAAATTATTTTGTGTTTTTTTGAAAATGCTTTTGCTTTTTTCAGCTTGTCGAAATCGTCTTTCCAAATCCCGAGCAAGCGTTCCAGTTCTTTTGGATGTGGGGTCAAAATTGAATTTTTTGGGATTTTTTTCAACATTTCCGGGTTTTCGGACAACATGTTCAACCCGTCGGCATCGATCAGCATTGGTTTTTTTGTGGAGTTCAAAATATTCTCGAAAGCCTTTACGGTTTCCGGGTTTTTTTCTGCGCCCATTCCAAAACAAACCACATCGGGTTCGAAACCGGGTGCTGTTTCGGAGAGAAAATTTTCTGTTTCGGAAGTAACGACCATCGCTTCCGGCAAAGCCGTTTGCAAAATCGAATAACCGCATTTTGGAACCATCGCCGTGACCATTCCGGCGCCAACCCGCAAAGCAGCTGTCGAAGCCAAAACCACGCTTCCCATTTTTCCATACGATCCGCCCGCTACCAAAACATGTCCATAGGTTCCTTTGTGTGAAAATTTTTTGCGCGGCCGGTACATCGGCAACACTTCTTCTTTACCGATCAATTCTGCTTCGGCTTCCACATTTTGAAGATATTCCCGGTCCAAACCTATATCGATCACATAAAAATCGCCAACATAAGAAGCGGTTTGTGGCAAAAAGAACACCAGTTTGGGCGTTTGGAAAGTGAGGGTCACATTAGCTTTGATGGCTGCTTCCTTTTTTACGGGAATTTTGTCGAAAAACAAACCCGAAGGCATATCGATCGAAATCAAAAAAGCATTCGAACGGTTGATGTGAGAAATTAAATTTGCCACCCAGGCATCCAAAGAACGGTTCAATCCAATTCCAAAAATGGCATCGATCACCAAATCATTTTCCGAAATTTTCGGTAAATCACTGGATGAAGTCAACAACTCGGGCCATTTTTTTCCAATTTCTTTAATTCGATCATAGTTGGCCAAAAATTCCTCCGAGCGGTTGTCGCTGTAATTTACCACAAAAGTGGTCACATCGTACCCATTTTCGAGCAATAAGCGGGCGATCACCAAGCCGTCACCGCCATTGTTGCCAACGCCGCAAAAAACTTTTATCTGGGTTTGGGCATTGTTCAAACTTGCATGTATTTCTTGAAAAGCCAATGTTGCCGCACGTTCCATCAATTCCACTGAAGAAATTTTTTGGTTTTTAAGCGTGGTTTCATCCGCTGTTTTCAATTGCTTGGCGGTCAAAATCTTCATAAGCTTCCTCTAAATTGGTTACAGCGTAAAGATAGCACAAGTTCCGTGTTTTAAAAAGCCGTGTAAAAAAACACAAGGATCGCAAGCAAATCCCAATCAAAAACTTAAATTTGCCAAACATTTACAATAAAGACTTTCCGGCAAAAATATTTCCGGAAATTCGGGGTCGAAAAAAGGATATGAAAAACACAGCACTTACCAAAATACATGAAGAATTGGGCGCAAAAATTGTCCCTTTCGCGGGTTACAATATGCCCGTTTCCTATGAAGGGGTCAATGCAGAACACCAAACCGTTCGCGAAAAATTGGGCGTTTTCGATGTTTCGCACATGGGGGAATTTTTGATTTCCGGCCCAAATGCCCTGGCGTTGATCCAAAAAATTTGTTCGAACGATGCTTCCCAGCTTAACGATGGAAAAGCACAATATACGTGCATGCCAAATGAAACGGGAGGAATTGTGGACGATTTGATCGTTTACCGTTTGAACGAAGAAAAATATTTGTTAGTGGTGAACGCTTCCAACATTGACAAAGATTGGAATTGGATTTCCCAGCACAACGACATGGATGCCGACATGAAAGACCTTTCCGATGAATTTTCGCTTTTGGCAATACAAGGCCCAAAAGCTGTCGAAGCCATGCAATCGCTAACGAGCATTGATCTTTCCAAAATAAAATTTTATCATTTTGAAGTGGCCGATTTCGCGGGCATTGAGCACGTTATCATTTCGGCTACCGGTTATACCGGCAGTGGCGGATTCGAAATATATTGCAAAAACGACGAAGTGGAACAAATTTGGGAAAAGGTTATGGAAGCCGGAGCCGATTTTGGCATAAAACCCATTGGGCTGGCCGCACGCGACACCCTGCGTTTGGAAATGGGCTTCTGTTTGTACGGAAACGATATTGACGAAACCACCTCGCCCATCGAAGCCGGTTTGGGCTGGATCACCAAATTCACCAAAGAATTTACCAATTGCGAGGCTTTAAAAAAGGAAAAGGAAAACGGCCCGGAACGAAAACTGGTGGCTTTTGAACTGACCGAAAAAGGCATTCCGCGGAAAGATTATGAAATCGTTGACGAAAATGGCAACTCCATTGGAATAACAACTTCCGGAACCATGTCACCAAGTTTGGGAAAACCCATTGGTTTGGGTTATGTGAAAACCGAAAAAAGCAAAGTCGGGGAAAAAATATTCATCCAAATCCGAAAAAAAAGGGTTCCTGCGGAAATCGTTAAATTGCCTTTTTATAAAAATTGACCCCGCTTTTCCGGCAATCAAAATTCGGTTCTTTTTTTAGCTGTTCATACGCGTTTTCTTTCCCATACGTTCTATGAAAGCATACTAAATTCAACATTATCCAAAATTCAAAGAAAATATTGATCCTCGGCGCAAGTGGATTTTTGGGAAACGTGCTGTACAAAGAACTGCAAGCCTATTTTGACGTTCATGGCACCTATTCCACGAAAACCCATTTTCGGAAGAACAAAAAATTCCACGCTTGGGATTTGGAAAAAGAACCGCTTGCCCCTTTGTTGAAAAATTTAAAACCCAACATTGTGGTTTCTGCGCTAAGAGGAAGTTTTCAAGCACAAATCCACGCGCATCAGGAAATCATCGACTTCCTAACCCGAAGCGACGGAAAATTGATCTTTTTGTCGTCCGCAAATGTGTTCGATGCGTTCACAAACTATCCTTCCTACGAATTTGACAAAACATTGTCCGATAGCGTTTATGGAAGGTTCAAAATAAAAATTGAAAACGCCCTGCTTCGGCTTCCTTCCGAAAAATACGTCATCGCACGCTTGCCGATGGTTTTTGGCGCAAATTCGCCCCGGGTCCAAGAAATAAAACAACTGGCGGGCTTGCACGAGGCCATCGAGGTTTTTCCGAACGTGGTGATCAATGCCGCTTCACATCAAAAACTTTCCCAACAAATTCATTTTATCATCAACCAAGGCAAGCACGGGATTTTTCATTTGGGAAGCAAAGATTTGGTGCACCACCACGAACTGATCGAAGATATCTGCAAGCAGTTGAAAATCGAATCCCCCATTTTCAAACGCGCCTACAGCTCAAACGAAGATCGATTTTTGGCAGTTTTGCCCAAAGACAGGTTGTTGCCCCAAAACTTACAGACCACGATTGCTGAAATTGTAGGCCATTGTGCACTAAAAAACTGTTAATCTTTTACTAAACAGGTTTTTAAGTCCTTTTTCGTTGTGGGTTATTATTACCTTGAAATCAAATTCAGCACAAATGAAAAACCCCGATTTTAAAAATTTGAAAGCTTGTTTTGTGAACTGTACCTTGAAAAAAAGTCCGGAAATCAGCAACACGCGCGGATTGATTGATGTTTCCGCGAACATCATGAAAGCTGAAGGTGTTGAAGTGGACCACATTCGTTTGGTTGATTTTGACGTGGCGTTCGGCGTGCAACCCGACATGACCAAAAAGGGAGTCGAAAAAGACGAGTGGCCACAACTTTATCGGCAAATTTTATCTGCGGACATATTGGTCGTCGGTTCGCCGATATGGTTGGGCGAACGTTCAGCGGTCGCCAGTTTGCTTATTGAACGATTGTACGCAATGAGCGGCAAACAAAACGAAAAAGGACAATATGTCTATTACGGAAAAGCTGGCGGTTGCATCATTACCGGGAACGAGGACGGCGTGAAACACTGTTCCAGCGGAATTTTGTATGCATTGTCGCACCTCGGCTACAGCATTCCGCCGCAAGCCGATTGCGGATGGATTGGCGAAATCGGCCCAGGCCCCAGTTATCTCGATCCGGAGGCCGACGCAAAAAATCACGAGTTCACCAATCGGAACACCACTTTTATGACCTACAATTTATTGCACCTGGCAAAAATGTTGAAAAACCAAGATGGCTACCCCGCCTATGGAAATTCCAGAAAAGCCTGGGACGAAGGCGAACGTTGGAAGTTTGAAAAAAATGAAAAATCTTAAAAAATAATCCATGAAAAAACTGACTGAAAAAGAAATCAAAAACAAACTTGAAGCACTTCCCGGTTGGGAATATGACGAAGGAGCGATCCACACGGTTTTTGAATTTCAAAATTTTAAGGAAACATTCAGCTTGATGGCGCGTATTGCTTTTGAAGCCGAGGCCCAACAACATCATCCAAAATGGACGAACGTGTACAACCAACTTTCCATTTCGCTTTCGACGCACGACGCTGGGGGTGTCACCCAAAAAGATTTCGACCTTGCCAAAACCATCGAATCGATTGTTGAAACCCCTTAAAACACTTTTGAAGAACTCCTTTTCTTAATTGCACAAACTTCTAAAACAGAAACTGTGCAATTAACCAAAGGTTTTTTATTTTTACGCGGTAATTAATTTTTTTATGGGAAGAGCATTCGAATTCAGAAAAGCACGAAAAATGAAACGCTGGTCGGCCATGGCCAAGGCATTCACCAGAATTGGAAAAGATATTGTAATGGCCGTGAAAGAAGGTGGTCCGGATCCCGATGCCAACTCCAAACTTCGGGCGGTGATCCAAAACGCGAAAAGTGTGAACATGCCCAAAGAAAATATTGAGCGCGCCATCAAACGCGCGTCCGATAAAAGTTTGGGCGAGTACAAAACCGTACTTTTTGAAGGTTACGCCCCACACGGAATTGCAATATTGATCGAAACCGCGACCGACAACAACAACCGAACGGTGGCCAACATCCGCTCCTATTTCAACAAATGCGACGGAAATTTGGGAACCTCGGGCTCGGTAGAATTTATGTTCGACCACACCTGTAACTTCCGAATTCCGGCAGAAGGCCTCGATGTGGAAGAATTGGAGCTTGAATTTATTGATTTCGGGGCCGAAGAAGTTTTCGAGGATGAAGATGGCGTGTTGATTTATGCGCCTTTCGAAAGTTTTGGTGCCATTCAAAAAGAATTGGAAGATCGGAACATTGAAATTCTGTCATCGGGTTTTGAGCGCATTCCGCAAACCACCAAAACCTTGACCGCCGAAGAAGAGGCCGATGTGGAAAAATTACTGGAAAAAATTGAAGAGGACGACGATGTGCAGAACGTGTACCACACCATGGACGAACACGAAAAAGCTTCGAAATAAACCACTCAACACCAAACAAAAAAAGCTTTCAAAATCATTTTTCTGAAAGCTTTTTTTAGTGACAACTTTTCTACATGTTGTTGAAAATCGAGTGCATCAAACGTTTTTTGTCGTTCAAGCTCTCTTCCAAAGAAATCATGGTTTCCGTGCGGTAAACGCCTTCGATATCATCCAATTGATAAATAATATCCTTTGCATGCGAAGTGTCGCGGGCACGGATTTTACAGAAAATATTGAATTTTCCGGTCGTTACGTGCGCAACGGTCACAAAAGGAATTTGGTTGATACGCTCCAAAACAAACTTGGTCTGTGAGGTTTTTTGCAGAAAAACGCCCACATAAGCAATGAACGCATAACCCAACTTTTGATAATCAATTGTTAGGGAAGATCCGGTGATAATGCCGTTCGCTTCCATCTTTTTCACCCGCACATGAACGGTCCCTGCAGAAACTTTCAGTTTCTTTGCAATGTCCGTAAAGGGGGTACGTGTGTTTTCGATCAAAATATCCAAAATCTTATGGTCTATTTCATCTAATTTAAACTTTGCCATTTTTATTAAATTTTAGGGAATTACAAAAATAAAATAAAAAAATCAAATTATCTCAACAAAAAAACATTATTTGACAAAATTTAACGATATAACAGAACTTCCCAAATTGATTTTGATTATTTTCATTTCTTGGGCGATTTCCGTCGAGTTGTTGACAAGAAGGGGTTTGCCCTCCCCTTCCATTTCCGAGTGTCCGTAAAAGCCTTTCAAATCACCAATTTCTTTTAAAACCGGAGTGAAAATTATGTGGCCGTTTTCCAGTTTTTCTTCGAATTGTATTCCGATATCGCAACTTTCCCCTTTTATGTAAACATTTCTGATCAATACATCAAAAAACAATTTTTTGTTTTGGGGAATTGTACTGTACTTCTCAAAACCTGCAGTAGAAAAAGGATTTGAAGAAATGGAGGAAAGTGCTTTTAACAACGCTACAAAAATCAACTTTCGGGTTTTTTCGCGCTGGTAATCGTTTGGAAAATGACCCGCTTCGAAAAGCAGGGTCGGAACGTCCAACGACTGGAATTTATCGCCCACACAATTTGGGTTGAAACTGTCGTCGTAGCGTCCAACCTGATTCGGTATGTATTTTTGGAGACATTCATTGATCGCCACAATATGGTGCATGGAAATTTTCCGGGTTTCGTTGACGGTTTTCTCCACATCCATTGCGGGCGACAAAAAAGAAACGGTCGCAGACTTGTTTTGGTCCCCAACGCTGTAAATAGAACGCTGATCGTGCAAGTTGAAGCAAAAATCGGGTTGAAATTCTTTGAAAACAGCATCCAATATGCGACTTTCCGGTTGCGACAAAGCTTGTGCATCGCGGTTCAAGTCAATCTTGTTGGCATTTTCGCGGGTATAAGCTTCAGCTCCGTCGGGGTTTAACACCGGAATTATTTTTAAAGTGCAATTGGCCAAAATATCTTTTAAAAGCGCATTTGAGCCCGCTTTTTCAAACAGGTTCAATAAATCAAAAATTGCTTTGGTGGTCGTGGTTTCGTTTCCGTGCATTTGTGACCATAACAACACCTTGATTTTTCCATTTCCAAAACAAATGGAACGAATCGGGTTTTTGAGCACGGAAAACCCTTCTGTTTTCAAATTAAAATCCTCCGGCAAATCCAACAAGGCGTTTTCCATTTTTCCCAAAATGAGATAGCGATGGTCAAATTGCAGGGTTTTAAAAAGGGAATGGTTTTCCCACAGGTCGTTTGTTGTTTTGATTTCCTCCATGTCGTTCACAAAAGTAAACAATCTTGATTTTACAATTGTAAACAGTAAACTTTAATAATTAATTTACCTTTGTAACCTACCGATCCTCACAATGTGAATACAGAATTGGAGTATTTCCAATAATTTAGATACTAATACTTAATAACTTGTTTTTTAGTCGTGTATGGCATTTAATATAAAGTTTAAGTTTTATTGAATTCAGCTTGGTTTACAATTGTAATTTGTATTTTAGATAACTTATATTTACATTTGTAACGTAATTTATCAATTTGATCGTTCACAATGGTAAACTCCGAAAAATTCGCAAAAAGGCTGCAAAAAATCTTGAACCATTATGATTTATCGGCCGCAACTTTCGCTGATGAAATCCAAGTTGGGCGTTCTTCCATTTCCCACATTTTGTCGGGAAGGAACAAACCGAGTTTGGATTTTGTGATGAAAGTGGTTTCTTCCTACCCGGAAGTGGAATTGCATTGGTTGTTGAATGGAAAAGGTGATTTTCCGAAACAACCGGAAAAAAGCAACGAACAATCAAGCGAAATCGATCTTTTTTCCCCTCCAACGCAAACCACTTCCCCTATTTCACCGAAAAACACCGTCAACACACGTATAAAAAAAATCGTGTTGTTCTATGAAGATGGTACATTTGAGGCGTTTGAGAACAAATGATTCATTTCCGTTCCTTTATATGCTGCACAATATTTTGTATTTTCGCTGCAGAAGCTAAAATTTTATGAAAAGAGTCTTTTCCACTATTCTTGCGGTGAGTTTGTTCGCAAGTTGCTATTCGCCCAAACGAAACTGTAAAGATTTCAAAACCGGTACTTTTGAGTTTGAAACCTATTTGAACGGAAAAATGGTAAAAACCACCTTTACCCGCAACGACACCTTGGAAGTGGATTATTTTCAAGGCGAAGCAGATTCTTCTTCCGTGCGGTGGATCAACGATTGTGAATATATTTTGACCGCGCTGCACCCCAAAAACAAGGCAGAAGAAAAACCCCTGCACATCAAAATATTGACCACTGACAAAAACAGCTACACATTTGAATTTTCAGTGGTGGGAAACGAAGCGAACAAGCAACAAGGAACGGTGTTTAAAGTTAGCAACTCCACAAAAAAGTAGGCAGTTAGTTGGTAGTCGCAATTGGCAGTTTTAGCGAAGATCCAGCACGGTCCTTCTACAAGCTCAGGACGACAGCTCAGGGTAACGGAATTTGGAATTTGGTGCTTGAAATTTGGGGTTTAAAACAACGTAGTTTGCCCACTACCTTCCGGGTTTTCTTTGTCATTTTCGGATGCTTCCGTTTCGTTTTCAGAAACCACTTCTTCCTCAACTACTTCCACTTCATCGGCGTGGATTTCTTCGGGTGCTTCGAAAGGCAAAGGATCCAATAAATTGATTTGTTTCACTTTTTCCGTTGACAGCTGGTTTCCAAGCGCTTTTATTCCTTTGACCGTGATAAATTCCTCCAAATTGATTTCGTCGTTTTCTTTTTGGTCTTTGCCTCGGAGTTTGTTGTAAACCACCTCCACCATCGGCAAATAATCGGTGGAAACAATTTCTAGCTGCGATTTTGGATGCTCACTGATGAACGACTCTTCCCGCTCTTCGTTTTCGATTAAAAAACGTTTCACGTAGTAACGTTCTTTTTCACCTTCCCAATAAATGGCGGAGATGGGTTTTTTGGGACCCCATTTTTCCAATACAATTATATCGTCGCCAAACCGCGTGGTCAGTTCAGGTTTGATTGTTTTTGCAATTCCATTTTGGGAAATGACCAACAACCGGTCCTCGCCTCGGAATTCGCCCAGCAGTTCGCCCCGTTCATCGATGTTCAAACGTTGCACGGTTTCGTCGAACCATATTTTTCGGGGTTTCAAGGTGGAAACGCCTTCTTCTTTCAACTCGATTTTTTTGATTGGGTGTTTGGTGACCAAATTTCCTTTCACCCCGCGGCCTTTGATCGCCATTTCGGCAAAATCGACTTCAAATTTCAGTTTTTTTATGCGACCGACCTGGCGCAAATAAACCGTCACCACTTCGGCTTCGCCATTCGGGTTTGCGGAAAAATAAAGCAATTGCGTGCCTGGTTTGTCTTTTCCCACACTGTACTCTCGGTCGCGGGTCACCGATGTAACGGCAAAACGTTTGATATAGGAATTTCCGCCTTTGCCGTCCTTGTAAATAAGGTTGTAAATGGTGCGTTTGTCTTTTTTCTTGAAAACGCTGACGTGGACAATATTTTTTCCAATAAATGTTTTCGCGCCCACTTTGGTGACCATCATTTTTCCGTCTTCGGTGAAACAAATAATGTCGTCGATGTCACTGCAATCGGTGACATATTCGTCTTTTTTCAGCGAAGTGCCCACAAAACCCTCTTTGCGGTTCACGTACAATTTGGTGTTGCGGATGGCAACTTTGGAAGCTTCAATGTCCTCAAAAACACGAATTTCGGTTTTGCGCTCTTTTCCTTCGCCGTATTCTTTTTTCAAGCGTTCAAAATAAGCGATCGCATATTCCGTCAAATGGGCCAGGTGATGTTTTATTTGCGCTATTTCATCCTCGAGCGCTTCGATTTTTTGTTGGGCTTTGTCCAAATCGAATCGTGAAATGCGTTTGATCTTGATTTCCGTCAAACGGACAATGTCTTCTTCCGTCACCGCGCGTTTCAAATGGGAAATATGTGGTTTCAATCCTTTGTCGATGGCGGCGATCACGCCTTCCCAAGTTTCTTCTTCTTCAATATCGCGATAAATCCGTTTTTCAATGAAAATACGCTCCAAGGAAGCAAAATGCCATTGTTCCTGAAATTCTTCGAGCTTGATTTCCAACTCGCTTTTCAACAATTCCAGCGTATGATCGGTACTTCTTCGCAAAATTTCTGAAACAGGCAAAAATTCGGGCTTGTTGTCGATGATCACACAACACAACGGAGATATCGAGTTTTCACAATTGGTGAAAGCATAAAGCGCATCAATGGTTTTGTCGAGCGAAATTCCGGAAGGAAGATGGATCAATATCTCGACTTCCGCGGCCGTGTTATCCTCGATTTTTTTGATCTTTATTTTCCCCTTATCGTTTGCCTTCAAAATGGAATCGATCAAAGTTGAAGTGTTCGTGCCAAACGGAATTTCTGTGATCACCAAGGTGTTTTTGTCACGTTGGTCGATTTTTGCGCGGCTGCGGATTCTTCCCCCACGAAGGCCGTCGTTGTAATTGGCAATGTCA
Source organism: Flavobacteriaceae bacterium (assembly GCA_035705295.1). Taxonomy (GTDB): domain Bacteria; phylum Bacteroidota; class Bacteroidia; order Flavobacteriales; family Flavobacteriaceae; genus DASSWG01. The sequence continues at coordinate 42,688 of DASSWG010000006.1, read as the reverse complement.
ATAATTCCCCCAGTGGGAAAATCCGGGTACAATTTGAAACGTTTTCCTTTCAAATGTTTGATGGAAGCATCGATGAGTTCCAAAAAATTGTGCGGTAAAATGCGCGTGCTCAACCCCACGGCAATTCCTTCAGCGCCTTGCGCCAGCAACAACGGAAACATTACAGGAAGGTTCACCGGTTCTTTTTTGCGGCCGTCGTAGGAAGCTTGCCATTGGGTGATTTTGGGGTTGAAAACAACGTCGAGCGCAAATTTGGAAAGTCGGGCTTCGATATATCGCGGTGCCGCCGCACGATCGCCGGTGAGAATATTCCCCCAGTTTCCCTGGGCGTCGATCAATAAATCTTTCTGCCCGATTTGCACCATTGCATCGCCAATACTGGCATCGCCGTGCGGGTGGTATTGCATGGTGTGGCCCACGATGTTCGCCACCTTGTTGTAGCGGCCGTCGTCCAAATCCTTCATGGAATGCATAATTCGCCGTTGCACGGGCTTGAAACCATCTTCGATGGCCGGAACGGCACGTTCCAAAATCACGTAAGAAGCGTAATCCAAAAACCAATCTTTATACATTCCCGTTACCTTGGTCAACACTTCGTTTTGCGCGGGCTCTTCGGCCGGATTTTGTGAATTTGGGTTGTTTTCTTCCATTAATTGAAGGCTTGTGTATTGGAATTCAAGGTTTTGTCGAGCGACTGTCGGAGCAATTTGGTTTTTTTGCTGCTTAAATAGGTAATGTCGAAGATTTTTTTCTTTAGCTTATTTTTTTTCGAGCTAAAAGAAATTTCCAAGGATTTGTAGATTCCATAATTTTTCAACGTATACTGTTTTAATTTTCTTTTGTTGAATTCGAGTTTGTATATCTTCCGACCGGCAAAAAACCGGCGAATCGCTTTTTTGTTTTCAAAACGCAGTTTTTCCCCGAAACTGTCGTATTGGAAGTATTTTGCTTTTAAATAAAGGTAAATCAATCCAAGAAAAGCCAATCCAGCCAAAATATAGAACCAAACAGAGCTCATCAACCAAACCAGTTTTAAAAACAAACAAACCAAAATCAGCATCAGCAGGAAAAAACAGATGTAGGGCAAAATTTTGATCGATTTGCTGTTGCTGAACCTCATGGCTGTTCTTCGATTAAATCCAGTTCCACTTTTAAGTTGTCGATAATAAATTCCTGGCGATCGGGCGTGTTTTTTCCCATATAAAATTCCAAGAGTTCTTCGATCCCCATATCTTTGTCCAGCATCACCGGGTCCAAACGGATGTCGCGGCCAATAAAATATTTGAATTCGTCGGGCGAAATTTCCCCCAAACCTTTAAAGCGGGTAATTTCGGGCTTTCCTGTTAGTTTTTCGATCGCTGCTCGTTTTTCTTTTTCGGAATAGCAGTAAATGGTTTCTTTTTTATTGCGCACGCGGAACAAGGGCGTTTGCAAAATGTACAGATGGCCTTCTTTGATCAGTTCCGGGAAAAATTGCAGGAAAAATGTGATGATCAACAATCGAATGTGCATTCCGTCCACATCGGCATCGGTGGCGATGACAATGTTGTTGTAGCGCAAATCTTCCATGGAATCTTCGATGTTCAACGCGGCTTGCAACAAATTGAATTCTTCGTTTTCGTACACAATTTTTTTGCTCAAGCCATAACTGTTCAAAGGTTTTCCTTTTAGGCTGAAAACCGCTTGGGTATTGACATCGCGCGATTTGGTGATGCTTCCGCTGGCGGAATCGCCCTCGGTGATGAACAAAGTGCTTTCCAGGTTGCGTTCTTTTTTCACATCGTCCAAATGCACGCGGCAATCGCGTAATTTTTTGTTGTGCAAGCTTGCTTTTTTCGCCCGCTCGCGCGCCAGTTTTCGAATGCCGGAAAGGTCCTTCCGCTCGCGTTCGGCCTGCAATACTTTTCGTTGCAGTTTATCGGCGGTTTCTGGGTTTTTGTGCAAGAAATTGTCCAGTTCGCGCTTCACGAAATCCATAATATAGGTCCGGACGGTCGGTAATTTTCCGCCCATATCGGTGGAGCCCAATTTGGTTTTGGTCTGGCTTTCAAAAACCGGCTCCATCACCTTGATACTGATGGCCGAAACGATGGATTTTCGAATGTCGCTGGAGTCGTAATTTTTACCAAAATAATCGCGAATGGTTTTTACCAAAGCCTCGCGAAACGCATTTTGGTGGGTTCCGCCCTGCGTGGTGTGCTGCCCGTTCACAAAGGAATTGTATTCTTCACTGTATTGCGATTTGTGGTAGGTAATAGCAACCTCAATGTCGTCCCCGCGCAAATGGATGATCGGAAACAGGCGGTCTTCTTCGCGAATGCTGTCCGCCAACAAATCTTTTAATCCGTTTTCGGAATAGAATTTTTCGCCATTAAAAACAATCGTCAATCCCGGATTGAGATAAACGTAGTTTTTGAGCATTTTCTCTACATATTCGCTCCGGTATTTGTATTTTTTGAAAATTTCTTCGTCGGGAACAAACGAAACTTTGGTTCCTTTTCTGCGCGAAGTTTCTTCGAGCAATTCTTCGTTTGTCAAATTTCCCTGCTCAAATTCTGCGGAAGCGGATTTTCCATCGCGGCTGGATTCCACCCGAAAATATTCGGACAAGGCGTTCACGGCTTTGGTTCCGACGCCATTCAAACCCACCGATTTTTTAAAAGCTTTGGTATCGTATTTTCCACCGGTGTTCATTTTGGAAACCACATCGACCACTTTCCCCAATGGAATTCCACGGCCATAATCACGCACGATGACTTTGTTGCCTTGAATGGAAATTTCGATGATTTTGCCGGAGCCCATCACAAATTCATCGATGGAATTGTCGATGACTTCTTTGAGCAAAATATAGATGCCGTCGTCGGCGCTGGAACCATCACCGAGTTTTCCGATGTACATTCCCGGGCGCATTCGGATATGCTCTTTCCAATCAAGCGAACGGATGTTTTCTTCGGTATATTTTGTTTCTGCCATAAGGATTCTGCTCTTGTGCTAAGATACAAGGATAACTTTATTTACGAAACAAGTTGACCAAAAAATATTAACAGGTTTTTAAAACCGACAAAAATGGTGATTGGAAATCGGGGATCTGGGATTGGAATTTGGTCTCGAGACTTTGGGGATGGAGCTTGGAATTATATTTTTGAACACAACACATTTTCGGGGAAAACAAGGCTTTTGATTTATATGATCATTTACTCTTGTTCCTTCATAAAACGAATGTTAAGCTTCTATAAAAAAAACGAAATAGCGGTTTTTCTTTCAATTCTTAATTAGAAAGTCCGAAGGATCGTTCTGTCGTTAAATCCATCCTTTTTCCAAGGCTTTCATCACGAGTTGCAGGGTAGTGCCGGTTTCGGTTTTTGCCAACATATTTTTTCGATGCCTGTCCACGGTGTTTTTACTTATAAAAAGCATTTCGCCAATTTCAAGGCTGGTTTTGTTTTTCGCCAAGAAAATAAGTATCTGTTTTTCCCTATTGGTAAGTGGTTCTTTTGTCGGTCGAATACGTTTGATGCTTTTCACGTCGAGATAAGAAGGCTCTCCTTCCAAACCGATAAAGGAAAGTACCGTTTTGTTGTTTTTTTTGAGGTGCGATATGTCGGTATGCACCACAAAGGCGCGCAACACCACTCCGTCCCCATCACTTTGAATGGCCACGCCTTGTTGTAAAATATGGATGTAGTCGCCATCGGTTTTCCTGATCCTGTAATCGTAACGTGATTTATATTTCATGGTCTTTTCCGGAGGCAACTGTAAAAAAAATTCGACAACTGTGGCTTCAAAATCCAAAAAACGGGGCAGGTCGTCCGGGTGGATATTATCCAGGACATAATCAATTGTATAATCTTCGGAACGGCAGCCGATTACCGACGAAATGGATTCGCTGGCATATTCAATCCTCATTTGGGGCACGTTGAAAATAAAATAATAATAATCGCCCACCTGGAAGATATTGAGCAACTTCTTGTAAATTTCCATTTCAAGGAGCAAATCCCCAGGAGCCTTGTTTTTGGTGGCCTTGTTCCAAATCTGATTAGCTTCGTCAAGAATGGTTTTTTCCATAATTGAAGGACAGGTTAAAAATACAGGATAAACAAATATATGCATTTTTGACGAAAAATGGCCATTGATGGTTATTTTTTGGTGTCTTGTTGGTATATACATTTGCTTTAACGCAATTTGAGCAAATTATCGCTTAAGTCAATTAATCAAAAACCAAGAATCATGGAACACAAACTACTTCATTTTGAAACGCCAAAAACCCCAAAACCAAGAGGGGCCAAGGCGTCAATATGGAAAATCCGTTTGGGTTTTGCCTTAGTGGGGTTTGTTTTCTTCCCGAACGGGATAAATGCACAAAGCACCCTGAACGCCAGTGGTGGCAGCGCAAACATCGCTGGGAACCTCTATGCCTATTCCATTGGCGAAATGCTGCTAATAAGTACGGAAACAAGTGCATCTTTCATTGTGACACAAGGTGTTCTGCAAGCCCACGGCGACTTGTTGGATGTAGAAGAAAACCCACTTTTGGACGAAGGCCTTTCCTTGTACCCCAACCCGGTGGCGAATACTTTATACCTACATCCGACTTTTCCTGGAGGGGGCGAACTTTCCCTCCGTCTTTTTGATCTGCGCGGGCGACTTATTATGAAACATAAAATCAATTTGCAAACGGGCATGGAAAGGCAACAACTGAACCTGTATTTCCTGCAAGAAGGTACTTATATATTACAAGCAAATTTGCAACAAGGGAAACGGACTTATGAACACAGTTTTAAAATACTGAAACTGGGCACTTATTAACAGTGATCTAGATTGTTCAACATTTCTAAAATAATTTAACAACCAAATAATTTTACTGTCATGAAAATAAAACTTCTATTATTTGTAAGTGCCATGTTAATGGTCATGAACCTTCAGGCACAAGCTCCTGAAAAATTTAATTATCAAGGCATTGCCCGTGATAATGCGGGCAATCCTTTGACAAATCAAACTTTGGGAATTCAAATCACTATTCTCAACGGTTCCACAACCGAATATGTTGAGACCCACACGGTAACCACTAATAATTTTGGCCTTTATACCCTTCAAATTGGTCAGGGAGTGCCTGTTATGGGAACAATGGCCGGAGTGGATTGGAGCGCCGGCAACAAATTCATCAATGTGGGAATAGATCCTACCGGCGGCACTATCTATACGGATTTGGGCACCACCGAACTTTTGAGTGTGCCATACGCCTTGTATGCCGCGGATGGAAACCCAGGTCCACAGGGACCACAAGGTGATCCTGGACCAACCGGACCAATTGGGGCTACCGGTCCACAAGGGCCAATCGGGTTGACGGGCGCTCAAGGGATTCCTGGGCCACAAGGGCCAATTGGTCTAACTGGAACTCAAGGCCCAGCAGGGGTTCCGGGCCCAACTGGAGCTATTGGACCAACCGGAGCTACCGGCCCACAAGGGCCAATCGGTTTAACCGGAGCTCAAGGTCCGGCAGGAGTTCCAGGCCCAACTGGAACTACCGGACCAACCGGGCCAATTGGAGCTACCGGTCCACAAGGACCAATCGGGTTGACGGGTGTTCAAGGAATTCCAGGACCAGCCGGAGCAATCGGGGCTACTGGCCCACAAGGGCCAATCGGTTTAACCGGAGCTCAAGGTCCGGCAGGAGTCCCGGGCCCCACCTACATTCAAGGAACAGGTATCGGTATCTCCGCCACCAATGAAATCACAGCCGACCTTGGCACCGACGTCGAATCTTCGGAAATCGTGGATGGAACCATCGCCACTGCCGACATTGCAGTCAACGCGGTGACAACCACGGAAATCGTGGACGGCACCATTGCCTCCGCAGATATCGCCGCCAGTGCGGTAACCACTACGGAAATTTTGGACGAAACCATTTTGTCCACAGACATTTTGGATGGAACCATTGCCAACAACGATATTCAAGATGCCAGCATCCAAGGCGGGAAAATCAACCAAATGGCCGCGACGAACGGACAAGCCTTGAAATGGGACGGCACCACTTGGGCCCCGGCGAACGATGTGGACACCAACGACATTTATTCCGGGGGAGCGGGTATTGGCATCTCCGCCACCAATGAAATCACCGCCGACCTCGGTACCGATGTGGAATCTTCGGAAATCGTGGACGGCACCATCGCTACCGGTGATATCGCCGCCAGTGCGATAACCTCTACGGAGATTTTGGACGAAACCATTTTGTCCACAGATATTTTGGATGGAACCATCGCCAACAACGATATTCAAGATGCGGATATCCAAGGCGGAAAAATCAACCAAATGGCCGCGACGAACGGACAGGCCTTGAAATGGAACGGCACCACTTGGGCACCGGCAAACGACGTGGACACCAACGATATCTATTCTGGGGGAACGGGTATCGGTATTTCCGCCACCAATGAAATCACCGCCGACCTCGGTACCGATGTGGAATCTTCAGAAATCGTGGACGGCACCATCGCTACCGGTGATATCGCCGCCAGTGCGATAACCTCTACGGAGATTTTGGACGAAACCATTTTGTCCAATGATATTGCTGCAGATGCCGTGACTTCCACAGAAATTGACGATGGAACAATAGTTACTGCCGATTTGGCCAACGCGGCGGTCACTGCTGTAAAAATTGACGATATGGGCGCCATCAGCGGGCAGGTTTTGGAATATGATGGCACTAATTGGTTACCAAGCTCGGACAATGCGGGTTGGGAACTCGGAGGAAACTCCGCCACCGCCACCGATTTTATTGGGACCACCAATGCTGAAGCTTTGCGGTTTAAGGTAAACAATGAAAAGGCCGGAATGATTTCTTCCACCAGCACAAATACTTCTTTCGGATATCGAACATTGAATGCCAACACTACGGGCTCCGAAAATACAGCTATTGGTGCTTTCGCATTAAGTTCCAATATCTCGGGAATCAACAATACTGCCAGTGGATATGAGGCTTTGAATTCCAATACCAGTGGGGTAAACAACACCGCCAACGGATATAGGGCTTTATTGGCCAATACCACAGGTGGGGCCAATACCGCCACCGGTTTCCTTGCGTTGCGAGACAATGTTGATGGAGGCGGAAACACCGCGAGTGGATATGCAGCTTTGTGGCACAATATCTCAGGGTCCGATAACATTGCCTATGGAAGTGAAGCTTTGGCTTCCAATACCGTGGGAATTGCAAATACCGCTACCGGAACCCAAGCTATGTTTTCCAATACCATAGGAATCAACAATACTGCCAGCGGAAGCCAAGCTTTATATTCCAATATCGATGGAAATGGAAATACCGCTAGCGGATATTCAGCATTGTATTCCAACACCTCGGGATTTGAAAATACAGCCAATGGGTATGAAGCCATGTATTCCAATACCACCGGAAAATTTAACACCGCCAGTGGAACCAAAGCTTTGTATTCCAACACCACCGGAAGCTCTAACACCGCCAGTGGATACCAAACTTTGTATTCCAATACCACGGGGGGCTCAAACACCGCCAGCGGACATAAAGCTTTGTATTCCAACTCCACAGGCTCGTTTAACGTTGCTAGTGGAAATTTAGCCTTATATTTCAATACCACGGGAGAAGGTAATACCGCCAACGGATATGGAGCTTTGAATTCAAACACCACAGGGAATTATAATGTCGCTATCGGAAATAATTCAATGAATTCCAATACATTAGGGGCTTTTAATACTGCGGTCGGAAGTAGTGCTTTGTTGTCCAACACCACGGGGAGCAACAATACCGCTTCGGGATTCGGAGCGTTGTATTTAAACACATTGGGAACTTTCAATACTGCCGTCGGAAGCAGCGCTTTATTCTCGAACACTACGGGGAGCAACAATACCGCTACTGGAAACGGAGCGCTGTATTCCAACACCATTGGATATGAGAATACTGCCGTCGGGGATGCAGCTTTGACGTCCAACACCACAGGATTTCAAAATACCGCCAATGGAAGCCAAGCCTTGTACTCCAACACTACGGGAGGGAACAATACTGCCACCGGATACAAAGCTTTGTTTTCAAACATCGATACATATGGAAACACCGCAAATGGATTCTTGGCTTTAACAGACAATACGGGAGATGGCAATACCGCAAGCGGATATACCGCTTTGTGGCACAATACCACTGGTGGTAGCAATGTCGCCTATGGAAGTGAAGCTTTGAATTCCAATACTCTCGGGAGCAATAATACCGCCCACGGCACACTGGCATTGACTTCCAACATTATGGGGAATCATAATACCGCGCTGGGTTACAATGCGGATGTAGGTGCAGATGCATTGGAAAATGCCACTGCCATCGGAGCCAATTCCGAAGTGTCCCAAAGCAATTCATTGATATTGGGAAGTATCAACGGCATAAACGATGCTACAACTTCGACAAAGGTGGGGATTGGCACCAGCGCTCCCTCAACGGAACTGCATATAGTTTATGACGCCGCAGCCAGTACGGCCGGAACCAATGGTTTTACTTTGGAAAATAGCAACGGGGCCACGGATAAATATTGGAATTTCCAGGTAGATGCAACTTCGGGCAACTTGTATTTATACGATGAATCCGGCACGAATATAGGCACATTTGACGGCACGAGCGGAACGTATACCGCCGCCTCCGATGCCCGCTTGAAAACAGCTTTTCAGCCGATGGGAATTATCCTTCCCAAACTTATGCAACTCAATGCCTTTACCTATAAATTTTTACATCAAAAAAATGATAAACGATATATGGGTTTTCTTGCGCAAGAAGTTGAGGAAATATTTCCCTCGTTGGTCAACAATCCGAACAAAGAAGGTGACCTGGAAGGAAATTATACGATGGACTATTCTGCTTTTGGGGTGATTGCCGTTAGGGCCATCCAAGAGCAACAAAAAATGATCGAAACGCAAAAAACTTCCATTGAAAACCTACAGGCCCTTGTTGTGAAAATGCAGCAAAGATTGGAGCAATTGGAAAAAAACAATAAATAAGAAACCATTTTCTCAAGTAAGTTGATCGGATAGCAGAAAGGGGAAACCTGAAAATATTGTCGGGGGCTGCGACTTCGATCAACCCAAACCAAGTTGTTTTTTAGCAGCTTGGTTTTTTATTTTTGCCATTTTTACAAAAGTTATGAAAGACGGGGAACAGACCAACGAGGAGATATCGGGTTTCGGCCCTTCGACAAGACTTCGACAAGCTCAGGGTGATAGCTTTTTGAATTTGCATCTCGACTGCGCTCGATATGACATTGGATTTGGAACCGCCGGTCCGGCAGGCGGGTTTGGGATTTGGCCCCGAAGCCTCGGGGTGGAATTTGAATTTTAGCCTAAACATTAAACCGAAAATGCATCACATCGCCGTCTTGCACAATGTATTCTTTTCCTTCCACACTCAATTTCCCGGCTTCTTTCACTTTTGCTTCGCTTCCAAAATGCACATAATCGTCGTATTTGATAACTTCGGCGCGGATAAACCCTTTTTCAAAATCCGTATGGATCACGCCCGCAGCTTGGGGTGCGGTGGATCCGACGTTAATTGTCCACGCGCGGACTTCTTTTACGCCGGCCGTGAAATAGGTTTGTTGGTTCAGTAATTTATAAGCAGCGCGGATCAGTTTTGCGGCTCCCGATTCTTTCAAACCGATGTCTTCCAAAAAAAGTTGGCGTTCTTCGTAATCGTCCAGTTCTGCGATATCGGCTTCGGTGCCCACGGCCAAAACCAATACTTCGGCTTGTTCGTTTTTGATGTTTTCTTTTACCAAGTCCACGTATTTGTTTCCGGAAACCGCAGAAGCTTCATCCACATTGCAAATATACAACACGGGTTTGTCGGTGATAAACTGCAAAGGTTTTACAAATTCTTCCCGATCGTCTTCCGAAATCGAAATTGCACGGACCGAAATTCCGGCTTCCAAACCTTCTTTTAATTTCAGCAAAACCGCTTCTTCTTTCTGGGCTTCTTTGTTTCCGGTTTTTGCCGCGCGTTTCACCTTGTCCAATTTTTTTTCCACCGTTTCCAAATCTTTCAACTGCAATTCCATATCGATGGTTTCTTTGTCGCGGATCGGGTCGATGTTCCCATCCACATGGATGATGTTGTCGTTGTCGAAACAGCGCAACACATGCAAAATGGCGTCGGTTTCACGAATGTTCCCCAAAAATTGGTTACCCAACCCCTCGCCTTTGCTGGCGCCTTTTACCAATCCTGCAATATCGACAATATCGACCGTGGCGGGCATTACGCGCTCCGGGTTCACCAGTTCTTCCAATTTCAACAAGCGCGAATCGGGCACGTTCACCACGCCCAAATTGGGCTCAATGGTACAAAATGGAAAATTGGCACTTTGCGCTTTCGCATTGGAAAGACAATTGAACAAAGTCGATTTCCCTACATTTGGCAATCCTACAATTCCGGCTCTCATAAAAATATAGCTTATTTTTTAAACGGTCGCAAAGATAAGGATTGGTTTGGTTTTAACGTTTTTTGGGAAGGAACAATTTTCAGAGTAGAGACGGAAGCCCGAAGACGAAAGACCGGAGACCTTCTTGGCGGAACCCGTTTTCCGAACCACACAATCGTGCTAGCACCAAAACATTAAACAAATTTTGGGTTTTTATTGGTTCATTTTAACATTCATTGGCCTTAAATTTGTGGGTATTGACAATAAAAACGATAATATCATGAAAGTTTTATTTTTAGGTGCGGCCCTTGTATTTTCGACCATGGGTTTTGCCCAAGTTGAAAACACGGATACCGTAAAAGAAACCACGGTTGTCAAAACCACGGTGAAATCAAGCCTTGGCGAAGAAGTTTCCGTGAAAAAACAAGAACGGATCGCCAAACAAAAGTTGGCGTTGGAACAAGACGGCACCACCAACCAAACCGTGAACCGAAAACCCGTGGTGGTGGAAACATCGACCACCTTCGTTTCCGATGGGGAAGATTACATCATTGAACCCGATCCAAAAGGTTTCGTTATCACCATTGTAAAAGAAGGAAAAAAGAGCGATTACGGGAAAATACGAAAAATGTCACGCCCAAATGCCTATTTATTGGTGACCGAATCCGGGAACGCTTTTGGATATTTCAATGCCGAAGGCGATTTTGTGGTGGAAAGCTACGACCCCATAAACGATGTGATCGTGGTGGATAGTTTCTCCATCAGCGAAGATGACTTAAAACAATAAAAACAATTTGACCCCCTTATTTTTGCCCCAATTGAAAAAAGCCGCTCAAAAAAGCGGCTTTTTTATTGAAATCCCTTTGATTTTTAACTCATCATTCCTCGTGCATAAACGCCTGTTTCTTCAACAATTCATCGATGCTTTCCACATTATCATCGTCCGGTACACAGCAATCCACCGGACAAACCGCGGCACATTGCGGTTCATCATGAAATCCTTTGCATTCCGTGCATTTATCGGGCACGATGTAGTAATATTCGTCACTGACCGGTTCTTGCGCTTCGTTGGCGTCCACTTCTTTTCCATTGGGCAATACCACGTTTCCGTTCAAGTCGGTGCCGTCGGCATAGCGCCAATCGTCCGCTCCTTCATAAATGGCCGTGTTCGGGCATTCCGGCTCGCAAGCGCCGCAATTGATGCATTCATCTGTGATAATTATGGCCATTTGTGTTGATTTTTGTTTTGCGTAACTTTGTGCAAAAATAACGCCAAAAGCATACACTACCAAATAATATGGAACTTGAAATCCGCAAACGCGCTTTTGTTGAGTTGGGCCGCTTTTTATCCCTGTTTTCTTCGGAAAACCCCGAACTTTCCCTTTGGAGCAAATCTCAGCAAAAAATCTATTTTTCCCTCTTGGAAAAAACCGAACAAGCGGTTCACCACAACGGCTGGTTCACCAAAGAAAATGTGTTGTTCACTTTTGAAAATTGGAGCAACGCACTTTCCAAAGACAACCTGGAGCAGTGGCTTTCAAATTATGATTTTCCAAATTCACCCACCCCAAAAACCGTGGGGATCGTAATGGCAGGGAACATTCCCTTGGTCGGTTTTCACGATTTTTTGTCCGTATTGCTTTCGGGCCATAAGGTGTTGGTGAAACAATCTTCGAACGATCGATTGTTGCTGCCCTTGTTGGCGGAATTTCTGATCAATGAAAATCCAAAATTTGCCGACCGCATTAAATTTACCGACGGAAAGTTGGAAAATTTCGACGCGGTCATCGCTACGGGAAGCAACAACACCGCCCGTTATTTCGAGCATTATTTTTCAGCAAAACCTTCCATCATTCGAAAAAACCGCAATTCAGTCGCCGTGCTTTCGGGAAAAGAAACAACCGAGGAACTGACCGCTTTGGGCGAGGATATTTTTCGCTATTTCGGCTTGGGCTGCCGGAATGTTTCCAAACTCTACGTTCCGGAAAAGTATGCTTTCGACCTGTTTTTTAAAGCTATTTATAATTGGCATTCAATTGTGAACCACGCAAAATATGCCAATAATTACGATTACAATAAAGCGGTGTATTTGATGAGCGATTTCAAAATCTTGGACAACGGGTTTTTGTTGTTGAAAGAAGATAGCGGTTTTGGCTCGCCCATTGCCACCGTTTTTTACGAAACCTATTCCGACTTGAAACACTTGAACGATCAGCTGAAAAAAAACAAAGCCGAACTGCAATGCGTTGTTTCCAACGGAACAGTAGAAAACAACGTTGAATTTGGCAAAACCCAACAACCCCAATTGTGGGATTATGCCGATGGCGTGGACACCTTGGATTTTTTAATAAAACTATAACATTTTATCGGCAACGGCATTTTTTATTTTAGCATCTTTGTAAAACCCCCAACTTTTAAACTCAACAATATTCCAAAAAACAAATGAAAAAACACAACTTTAGCGCCGGTCCGTGCATTTTGCCACAAGAAGTTTTTAAAGAAGCTTCGCAAGCCGTATTGGATTTCAACAATTCCGGACTTTCTTTATTGGAAATTTCGCACCGCAGCAAAGATTTTGTCGATGTGATGGAAGAAGCCCGCGCGTTGGCGTTGGAACATTTGGGCTTGGAAGGAAAAGGCTACAAGGCCCTTTTTTTGCAAGGCGGCGCCAGCACTCAGTTTTTGATGGTCGCGTATAATTTATTGAACAAAAAAGCGGCTTATTTAAACACCGGAACTTGGGCCAGCAAAGCCATCAAAGAAGCAAAATTGTTCGGAGAAGTCATTGAAATTGCCTCGTCAAAAGATAAAAATTTCAATTATATCCCGAAAAATTATACCGTGCCAAATGATGCGGATTATTTTCATTGCACCAGCAACAATACCATTGTCGGAACGCAAATGAAAACATTTCCAAAAACCGAAATTCCTTTGGTTTGTGATATGAGCAGCGATATTTTTTCCCGAAAAATCGATTTTTCACAATTCGATTTGATTTACGCAGGGGCACAAAAAAATATGGGGCCCGCGGGAACGACCCTTGTGGTGTTGCGTGAAGATGTTTTGGGAAAAGTAAAACGTGCAATTCCCTCGATGATGGATTATTCGGTGCATATCGGAAAAGGAAGCATGTTCAACACGCCTTCGGTTTTTCCGACCTATGTTTCGATGTTGACCTTGCGTTGGCTCAAAAAATTAGGCGGGGTCGAGGCCATCGAAAAAGAAAATGAAAAAAAAGCTCAGTTGATTTATTCCGAAATCGACATCAACCCGCTTTTTAAAGGTTTTGCCGAAAAAGAAGACCGCTCCATGATGAACGCCACTTTCAATTTGAAAAACGACAACTTGAAAGAAACTTTTGACACCATGCTAAAAGAAGCGGGAATCAATGGCGTGAACGGCCACCGCAGTGTGGGCGGCTACCGTGCCTCGATGTACAACGCCCTGCCCCTGGAAAGCGTGGCGGTGTTGGTGGACGTGATGAGCGAATTGGAGCGAAAAGCGTGAGTTCAGTTGGCAGTGGCAGTCTTTGAAGTTCAAAAAGTCGCGCTCTCGCCTCTTCACCAAGCCGCTATTTCGCATATTAACAATCCATGCAATCAGTTTCAAATCCAAATAATCAGTGTAAAAATGAAAATATTAGCAAACGACGGTATTTCACAAAGCGGTATCGAAGCACTTGAAAAATCAGGCTTTGAAGTTGATTTAACGAAAGTTGCACAAGATCAATTGATCGATTACATCAATAAAAAAAACATCGAAGTATTGTTGGTGCGCAGCGCCACAAAAGTGCGAAAAGACCTGATCGACGCCTGCCCCGATTTGAAAATCATTGGACGTGGAGGTGTTGGAATGGACAATATCGATGTGGAATATGCCAAAAACAAAGGAATTAAGGTAATCAACACGCCGGCAGCTTCCTCGCGAAGCGTTGCCGAATTGGTGTTCGCCCATTTGTTCGGAGCGGTGCGTTTTCTGAACAACGCCAACCGCGATATGCCTTTGGAAGGCGATTCCAAATTCAAAGAATTGAAAAAAAGCTACGCCAAAGGAATTGAACTTCGTGGAAAAACCTTGGGAATTGTCGGTTTTGGACGTATTGGAAGAGAAGTGGCAAAAATTGCCTTGGGAATTGGAATGAACGTGATCGCACGCGGCGACGAACTTGAAACAGTTGCTGTGGAATTGGAATTTTTCAACGGCCAGAAAACAAGTTTGGATATACAAAAAATGCCCTTGGAACAAGTTTTGGCAAAAGCTGATTTTATTACCTTGCACGTTCCCGCCAAAAAAGAATATTTAATCGGAAAGTCTGAAATCGAAAAAATGAAACCCGGTGCGGGAATTATCAACACCGCACGTGGCGGGGTGATCGACGAAGTGGCATTGGTCGATGCGTTGGAAGATGGAAAATTGGGCTTCGCAGCTTTGGACGTGTTCGAAAACGAGCCTTCACCGGAAATCAAGATTTTGATGAACCCTAAAATTTCCCTTTCCCCGCATATCGGGGGCTCCACTGTGGAAGCGCAAGATAGAATAGGCACGGAACTTGCCGAACAACTCATTGCCATTGTGAACGAAAAGTAATTTGTATGCCCCTCAAGTTTTCCATTTTCCTGTTTCTTATGGCATTCAACACCGTTATGTCGCAAGAAAAGGTCCAAACCGGAAAAGCTTCTTTTTACCACGACATGTTCGAGGGAAGATTGACCGCGAGCGGTGATATTTTTTCACAAGCAAAACCCACCGCCGCCCACAAAACATTACCCTTCGGAACGGTTGTGAAAGTCACCAATTTGGTAAATGGAAAATCGGTGATCGTCACCGTGAACGACCGAGGCCCCTTTGTTCCCGGAAGGATCATCGATCTTTCAAAATCAGCTGCAAAATCATTGGATTTTATTAATATGGGCGTGGTCAATGTGACAGTGGAAGTGGTGGCGGCGCAAGGAACCGGCCCCCACGATATTTCCAAAGAAAATAACGCCCCCACAATGGCCAAAAATCCCGAATTTTGGGAATTGAAAACCACCCCCCTTTCCCCTACCGGCTTTGGCGTACAAATGGCAAGTTTTGCCAACTCGGGCAATTTGATACACTTGGTGAACAAACTTCAACTCGATTATCGGAAAAAGGTGATGGTACAGATTAAAAACATTCAAGGGGTGAATATTTATTCGGTATTGATCGGCTTGTTCGACATTCGTGAAAAAGCGGAAAAATTTCAACAAAAAATTTCAGCTAAATATCCCGAAAGTTTCGTGGTGGACTTTTCAAAACTTTGACCGGGCAAAAACACAATAAAAAAGTGGAACCTGTAATGAAAACCTCCGAAATCAAAGAATTTTTGGATGAGAAAACGGCATATTACAATCACCCGAAATTTATAGAAACGGACCCAATTCAAGTTCCTTATCTATTTTCAGAAAAACACGATATTGAAATCGCGGGGTTTTTAACAGCCACCATTGCTTGGGGCAACCGAAAAAGCATCATCAAAAATGCAGTTCGATTAATGGAATTGTTCGACAATGCCCCTTTTCAATTTGTGCAACAGCACCAGGCTTCGGACTTGGAAAAACTGCTGCCGTTCGTGCACCGAACCTTTAATTCCGAAGATTTGATTTATTTTATAAAATCGCTTCAAAATATCTACCACAACCACCAAGGATTGGAAAGTGTTTTCTCAAAACAACAAGAAGGAAAAAACCTTCAATACGCCATTCACCGATTTAAACGTATTTTTTTCGAACTTCCGCATCCATTGCGGGTCACAAAACATGTGAGCGATCCTCAAAAAAATTCTGCGGCCAAACGCATCAATATGTTTTTAAGATGGATGGTCCGGAATGACGGCATCGTCGATTTCGGAATTTGGAAAAGCCTTTCCCCTGCCCAACTTTCTTGTCCGCTAGATGTTCATTCTGGCAATACCGCACGAAAATTGAACCTTTTGGCCCGAAAAGCGAACGATGCAAAAGCCGTTTCGGAACTCGATGTTGCTTTGCGGAAATTGAATCCAAGCGATCCGGTGAAATATGATTTTGCACTTTTTGGGCTGGGCGCTATTGAAAAATTCTGAAAAAAACCCCTTACTTCAATTTTGTTAAAAAATTGTTAATCTCGTTTATTGTTTCTAATTTTGTTTCGATCTCCCATAACGAAATTCTTACGAAAAGAAATGATCGAACCAGCACTACCTGTCAACGAAGCCCAACGCCTTGTCGCATTGGACAAATTGAACATTTTGGACAGTTTGCCCGAAAAGGAATATGACGAAATCACAAAATTGACGGCCTATATTTGTCAAACCCCGGTTTGTTTGATCTCCATGGTTGGCAAAGAAAAAAACTGGTTCAAATCCACTTTTGGCACCGAAATTGGCCAAAGTGAACGAAAATATTCGCATTGTGGGCACACAATTTTAGAGCCCGGCTCGATCATGGAAGTTCAAGACGCCCGAAAAGACGAACGTTTCAAAGATAATCCGTTTACGCTTGCTGAAGACCCCATTTTGTTTTATTCCGGGGCACCGATCGTGGACCATTATGGGCATGCGCTTGGAACGCTCTGTGTGTTGGACCATGTGCCCCGAAAATTGGACCAACATCAAAAAAATGCATTGAAATGTTTGGCCGGACAAATATCGAATTTGTTCGAGTTGCGGATTCGCAACAATCATTTGAACAAAGTCCAAAAAGAGTTGGAAGAACAAAACGCACTGCTCAAAAATTTCGCCAACGTGGTTTCCCACGATATGAAAATGCCGCTTGCGAACATCATTGTAACCATCGATTTTTTAAAAGCGAAATATGGAAAAAACCTCAACGGGCACATCCTTGAATTGCTGAACAACATAAAAGATTCTTCTTTTTCTTTGAGCGACTACGTATCCGGTATTTTGGAACATTACGAAAGCAGCACGCTGGGTTCCGAAGCTTCCCAAGAACAACAATTCGACCTTCATGATTTATTGGAAGATATTATCGACTTTCTGAACATCACCGATGATTGCGAGATCAACTTTCCGGATGAAAACACGGAATTGGTTTGCAACAAAATCGTGTTGAACCAAATTTTGTTGAACTTGATCAACAACAGCTTGAAATACAACGACAAGGAAAAAATCGTAATCAACATTACCTTCAAAGAATCCGAAGATTTTTACCATTTTAAAATTGCCGACAACGGAATTGGCATTCCCGAAGACAAACAGGCATCGATTTTCACCTTGTTTTCAACCGCTGCAGATACCGATCGAAGTGGCAAAAAGGGAAATGGAATTGGACTTTCCACGGTAAAAAAACTCATCAACAATTTTGGTGGAACCATTGAGGTTTCTTCAAAGGTAAAAGAAGGCACTACTTTTGATTTCACGATCAAAAAACCGACGGAGCTTGCCAGTAATGGTGAGTTGAAAGTTTCATAAACGGAAAAAGAGTGAATTTAAAGGTTGAAAATCAATCCAATCGTTCAATTTTTGCGCCGATCGATCGCAAACGCCCATCGATATCTTCATAACCGCGGTCAATTTGTTCGATGTTGTGGATTGTTGATGTTCCTTTTGCGGAAAGGGCCGCGATCAGCAAGGCAATTCCCGCGCGAATATCGGGGCTGCTCATTGTTGTGGCTTTTAACTGCGATTGGAAGTCGTGGCCGATCACCGTTGCGCGGTGCGGATCGCACAAAATAATTTTCGCGCCCATATCGATCAATTTATCGACAAAAAACAAGCGGCTTTCGAACATTTTTTGGTGCACCAATACGCTTCCACGGGCTTGGGTGGCCACCACCAGCACGATGCTCAACAAATCGGGCGTGAAGCCTGGCCAAGGCGCATCACTAATGTTCATTATGGAGCCATCGATGAAACTTTGCACTTCGTAACCGTTTTCGTGTTTCGGAATGAAAATATCGTCGCCGCGTTTTTCAATGGTGATTCCCAGTTTTCGAAAAGTGTTCGGGATCAGTCCCAGATTTTCCCAACTGACATTTTTGATGGTGATTTCGCTTTTGGTCATCGCCGCCAACCCGATCCAAGAACCAATTTCGATCATATCGGGCAAAATCCGGTGTTCGCAACCGTGGAGCTTTTCCACTCCTTCAATTTTCAACAAATTGGAGCCAATTCCGTCGATTTTTGCGCCCATGGAAACCAACATTTTGCACAATTGCTGCAAATAGGGTTCGCAGGCCGCATTGTAAATTGTGGTTTTTCCTTTTGCCAAAACCGCCGCCATCACAATATTGGCAGTTCCGGTGACGGAAGCTTCTTCCAACAACATCGAGGTTCCGTTCAATCCGTTGGGGGCTTCGACCCCATAAAATCGGTTTTCGCGGTTGTAGTTGAATTCCGCGCCCAATTTCACAAATCCCTCAAAATGGGTATCCAAACGTCGACGCCCAATTTTGTCACCTCCCGGTCGTGGAATATATCCTTTGCCAAACCTGCCGAGCAATGGACCGACAATCATTATGGAACCGCGCAAACCACTTCCTTTTTGTTTGAAGAGATCGCTTTTCAGATACTCCAAATCGAGTTTGTTGCTTTGAAAGGTATAGGTTCCGTCGCCCAATTTTTCCACCACAACGCCCAAACCTTTTAAAAGGTCAATGAGTTTGTTCACGTCCAAAATATCGGGAATGTTCCCGACGCGGATTTTCTCATCGGTCAACAAAACCGCGCACAACACTTGCAAAGCCTCATTTTTAGCGCCTTGCGGAGTGATTTCTCCATGTAATTGATGGCCTCCTTCGATTTGAAATGTACTCATAAGATTCGTTGGATTTGAAAAAATCAGTTTCGCTTACGGTTTCTGTATTTTTTCTTGCCGCCGGTGTTTTTTCGGGGAACTTTATTTTCTTTCACCAAATTGGAAGCATCGGAAAGGTCTTCTTCTTTTTCTTTCAAATTGATTTTTCCATCGCTCAATTCATATAAATGATTGAAAATCACTTTATCGTCCACAGAATCTTTGTTCCAGTTGAGGTAACATTTTTTCATGTGGTTCGCGATGGTGTAGATCAAGGCTTCTTTTAATTCGCCATCCTCAAATTTCAGGGCCGAGTCGATCATTCGCTTGATGTTGTTCCCGTAAAAACGGTATTTCGGAAAATTTTGCGGATAGCCCAAAGGTTCGGGCGGTTCGGAAAGCATTTCGGGCGAAGGTTTTGGAAAAGGCGATTCCACGTCGAGTTTAAAATCGCTGATGATGAACAATTGATCCCAAAGTTTGTGCTGAAAATCGGGAACATCGCGCAAATGGGGGTTCAAATTCCCCATCACCGAAATAATGGCTTTTGCGACTTTGTTGCGTTCTTTTTCGTCTTCGATCGCAACGGCATGTTCGACCATTTTCTGGATATGGCGGCCATATTCGGGAATGAACAATTTACTCCGTTCCGAATTGTATTCTAGTTCGTATGTCAAAATAATATTAGGTATTAATTGGGAATGTTTTTTCTCTATGAAGATAGCGGTACAATTAATGTCGCAAAATACAATTTTTTTTTGAAACCAAACAGCAAGTTCCGACTTGGATTTGCTGGCAACAAACTTTTCACAATCGTCGTTCTTCAATTGATCAAAGCGAAATAACGCCTTCGACTTTCTCCCCTACTTCTTGGTATTTTTGGATCACCGCTTCCGGGCTTTGCATGGCAACATTGATGGAAACACTGGTGTATTTTCCCTGCGCGGAACTTTTTGTATGAATCACGGCGCCCATATTGTCGAAAACAGCTTCGATTTCCGCAATTTTTTGATTGCTTGACGGCACAATAAATTTGTACAAATATTCCGTGGGCCAATTGGAGGTTTCCGCCAATTGCTTTTTTAATTTTTCATAAAATTCTTCCGGGCTGTTTGCATCCATAAAATTCGCCTTTCTTTTTTAAAAACGGAGCAAAGATACGCTTATTGGGCGATTTTTTTTAATTGCGCAAAAAAAGTCGAAATTTGTTGCGTGAAGCAGCAAAAAATACTTTTTATCGGTGGCCCCGGAACCGGAAAATCGACGCTTATCAACTTCTTGGAAAAAAAAGGCCATTGTTGTCTCCATGAAATTTCGCGCGAAATCACCTTGGCCGCACAGAAAAAAGGAATCGATCAATTGTTTTTGACCGAACCTTTACTTTTCAGCGAATTGTTGTTGAAAGGTCGGATCGAACAATTTCAAAAAGCGGGAAATTCAACCAAAAAAATCGTGTTCATCGACCGTGGAATTCCAGATGTGACGACTTATTTGGATTATTCAAACCTTGATTATCCCGATTTTTTTTCAGAAGCGAACAAAAAATTCCGCTACGACAAAATTTTCCTGCTTCCCATTTGGAAAGAAATATACAGCTCGGACAACGAGCGCTACGAAACTTACGAAGAAGCCCTGAAAATCCAAGAACATTTGACAAAGACCTATAAAGACCTTGGCTACGAGTTGATTTTGGTTCCAAAAACAAACATCGAAAAAAGAGCTGAATTTGTACTGCAACACCTAAATGGATAAATGAAAAGTCCTCAAGAAATAGCGTTTGCCCATTTTGGCCACAAAAATTTCAAACCTGCCCAAAAGGAAATCATCGATGCGGTTTTGGAAGGCAAAAACGTGTTGGCCTTATTGCCCACCGGGGGTGGAAAATCTTTGTGTTACCAAGTCCCCGCTTTGGCCCAAGAAGGAATTTGCATTGTGGTTTCTCCGCTGATCGCTTTGATGCAGGACCAAGTGGATCGATTGAAATCGAAAGCAATCAAAGCCATGATGCTGGGCGGCGACATTTCTTTTCGCGAATTGGACACCTTGTTGGACAATTGCATTTACGGGAATTACAAATTTTTGTACCTCTCGCCCGAACGCTTGCAGCAAGAAATCGTGCTCGCGCGAATCGAACAAATGAACGTGAACTTGATCGCGGTGGACGAAGCGCACTGCATTTCGCAATGGGGTCACGATTTTCGCCCGGCCTATCTGAAAATTCCGGTGCTAAAAAACATTCTTCCCGAAACTCCTTGGCTCGCGCTCACGGCAACGGCTTCCAAAAAAGTGATGGCGGATATTCGTTCGCTGTTGGAAATGGAACCGGTCAAAGTGGTCCAAAAAAGTTTTGAACGCAAAAACATTGCTTTCCAAGTTTTGGAAAAAGAAGACAAACGGCACTATTTGTTGGATTTGCTCAGAAACAATCCCGGCCCATCGATCGTTTATGTACGCACCCGAAGGGAATCCGTGGAAATAAGCCAATTTCTGAACCGGCACGATTTTGTTTCGAAAGCCTACCACGGCGGAATTTCTTCTGAAGAAAAGAAAACCCGCTTGCGCGATTGGTTGAACGACAAAGTTCAAATCATGGTCGCAACCAGCGCATTTGGAATGGGCATTGACAAAGCAGATGTGCGCTTGGTGGTTCATTATCACCTACCGGAAAGTTTGGAAAGCTATTTTCAGGAAGCTGGAAGGGCCGGAAGGGACGGAAAAGCAGCAAAAGCCGTGGTGCTCTGCAACCAATTGGACCCACAACGTACCGAAAAACAATTTTTGTCCGCTTTGCCCACTGTGGAAATTGTAAAAAAAGTTTACAAAAAACTACAAAGTTATTTTTCGATCGCTTATGGGGAAGGTGAAAACACGGCACACGATTTCAATTTCAATGATTTTTGCATTACCTATGAATTGAATTCCCTGCAAACCCACAACGCATTGCAATTACTGGACCGCGCAAGTATTTTGCTTCTTTCCAAACAATTTCGAAAAAAGCTGGAACTGCAATTTTTGGCGTCCAACCAGCAACTGTTGTTGTTCTTGGAACAAAACCGGTTATATGAAAATTTGGTAAAAACCCTGTTGCGAACCTACCCCGGGGTTTTCGATTACAAAACGGCGATCAATTTGCAATTGATGAAATCAAAAACGGGGCTTCCTGAAAAAGAAATCGTTCATTTGCTGAACGCTTTGAAAAAGGAAGAAATCATCGATTTCAATTTGGCAAAACATGATGCGAACATTACTTTTTTGGTGCCTCGGGAAGATGATTTGACCATCAACCCCATTGCGAAATACATTGTTCAACAAGAAAAAAGAAAAAAAGCGCAAGTGGAATCGGTTTTGCGCTATGTACATAATGACAAAGTGTGCAGGAACATTCAATTGTTGAATTATTTCGGGGAGGAAAAAAACGAAGCTTGCGGAATTTGTTCGGTTTGTTCCCAAAAAAATACTTCTTTTTCGCGCAAAAAAAACAAGGAAGTCCGAACGGCTATTTTGGAACTGTTGGAGAACAAAAACTTTTCTTCGCGAAAAATTATCGAAGAATTGGATTTTCCCAGCGAAGAAACCCTCAATATGCTGAAAAGTTTGTTGGAAATAGGAGCAATAGAACTCACGGCCGGCAACACCTATGCCCTCCGTTCAAAAAACAAAAAAGAAAAATGAAAGATTTGCGAATCGTTTTTATGGGAACGCCCGAGTTTGCTGTGGCAAGCTTGGAAAAAATCATTGCAAACGGATTTTCAGTTGTCGGGGTGGTTACCGCGCCCGATAAACCCGCGGGCCGTGGGCGGAAATTGAACCAATCGGCAGTGAAAAAATTTGCTTTGGAAAAAGGAATTCCCGTATTGCAGCCGGTCAATTTAAAATCGCCCGAATTTTATGAGGAACTGAAAAGCTTGAAAGCAAATGTACAGGTGGTGGTCGCGTTTCGGATGTTGCCCAAAGCAATTTGGCAAATGCCCGAATTGGGCACTTTCAACCTGCACGCTTCCTTGTTGCCGCAATATCGTGGCGCCGCACCGATCAATTGGGCAATTGTCAATGGCGAAAAAACCACGGGCGTTTCCACTTTCTTCATTGACGAAAAAATCGATACGGGTGAAATCATCCTTCAGCAAGAAACCAAAATCGAACCAAACGAAAATGCAGGCGAACTGCACGACAAATTGATGGAGCTTGGCGGCGATTTGGTCGTAAAAACCTTGTCATTGCTTCGCAATGGAAACGTTCAAACATTTCGGCAACCCACCGAAAATTTGAAAGACGCCCCAAAACTCACTGCGGAAAACACAAAAATCGATTGGAACGAGCCCGCAAAAACGATATATGACAAAATCCGCGGGTTGAGCCCCTACCCGACCGCTTGGTGTTTTTTGGAACATGGCAAAGAGGAAGTTCGCGTGAAAATTCAAAAGGCAAGCATAAAAATGGAAGCGCACGAACTTCCGGTAGGGGAAATTGTTCAAATCGAAAAAAGCTTGAAAGTAGCGGTAAAAGGTGGGTTTGTGGTTTTGGAGGAAATCCAACTTCCCGGAAAAAGAAAAATGGGGGTAAAAGAACTTTTGAACGGGTTTTCCTTGAAAGAAAACCCAAGAATGCGCTAAAGCCTTATTCCTGCTGAATTGCCCGAAAAACCGAAAACACAAGCAATCTTTATCAACAATTGCCGTAAGTTATCAACAATTTGGCGCATTTCCCTTGATATTGCTTGCATGAAACAGAAAACCGTATAAATTTGTAGAGCGAATTAATTTAAGTTTAACCAACATTCATTAAAAACAAAAAATTATGAACAAAACAAATTTGATCGACGGAATGGCAGAAGACGCCGGAATTTCAAAGGCAGCTGCAAAAAAATCCCTTGAATCTTTCTTGGGCAACGTTGAAAAGTCCCTTAAAAAAGGAGATCGTGTTTCCTTGGTAGGATTCGGATCTTGGGCGGTTTCCAGAAGGGCCGCACGTGAAGGAAGAAACCCACAAACCGGAAAAACCATCAAAATCGCCGCAAAAAACGTGGTGAAGTTCAAAGCTGGTTCCGATATGCAAAAAGCCGTCAATTAATCGTATTTACGGATAACAACTTTAAAGCCTTTCACTTTCGAAAGGCTTTTTTTATTTCTTTTTTTGAAATTTATTTGATTTTTTACATTATTTGATTTAATTTTAATATAAAGTTAAATCAATTTGACCTCACTTACACCAGATAAAGGACTGCTTTTGATCGCCGAACCTTCGTTGACGGGCGATATTTCTTTTAACCGCGCGGTGGTTTTGTTGGCCGATCACACTGTGGACGGTTCCATTGGTTTTATTTTGAACAAGGTGTTCGATTTTAGTTTGAGCGACATTCTTCCAGATGTTCCCGATCATTTTAAAGTGTACAATGGTGGGCCGGTGGAGCAAGATAACTTGTATTTTATTCATAAAATGCCCGACCTGATTCCGAACAGCATTGAAATTGCGAACGGAATTTTTTGGGGCGGCGATTTTGAAATTGTAAAAACCTTGCTCCGCAACCAAACCATTGGCCAAGACGAAATCAAATTCTTTTTGGGATATTCGGGCTGGGACCACGAACAATTAAAAGAAGAGCTGGAAGCAAATGCCTGGATCATTGCCAACAACGACGATGAAAAAAAACTGATCGAACGGCCCTATTCCAATTTTTGGAAAGACAAAATCAAAGAATTGGGCGGCGATTATTTGATATGGGCCAATGCGCCCGAATACCCGAGCTACAACTAACCCAAACGAACCGATGCGTTCAATTTTGCCAATAAAGATTTGGCGACTTCGTTTCCGAACTGTTTTTTTCGATATTTTGAAATGGAACGGATGCCCAGCAGCACGTTTGTTAAAAACAATTCGTCCGCTTTTTGAAGTTCAAACGGCGAAATGGGAACTTCTTCCAAAGTGAATTCCGGTAATTTTTTCAAAATTCCGATCAACTTTTTTCGGGCAATTCCGTTCAAACAACCTTCGGAAAGCGGTGGGGTTTTGATTGTTTTTCCGGTTACGAGAAACAAATTCCCGTTCAAACCTTCGATCACCGATTTTTTTTCGTTCAACAACAGGCAATTGTCATATCCGTTTTCTTCTGCAAAAATGCTTCCCAATACGTGAAGCGCTTTGTTGTTGGTTTTCAGTGTGGAAAGCAATCCGCTATTGACAAAATGGTCTTTGAAGAGTTCAACTTCGCAATCGGTTTCATCAAAAATATAAAAAGGGTGTTCCCATTCCGAAGCACGGATCATATATTCAATTTCTCGGTGTTCGGGCAAGTACATCCCCCCGCTTTTTCGATGAACATTGATGTTGATTTTTACCGGTTTGTTCAACAAAGCCTTGGCTTCGAGCAAACCGGTGATTTCCTGTTCCAAAAATTCAGGGGAAAAATTCATGGGGATTTCCATGCGCAAAATCCGCATGGAAGCCATTAACCGAAAATAATGGTCTTCCCAGAAAATAATTTTTCCGTTTACGGCTTTGATCGTTTCGAACAAACCGTCGCCGTACAGATAGCCACGGTTTCTTATTGATAAATGTGCGTCGTTTTCGTGTAGAACCTTTCCGTTTTGATTGACCATATAAAAAATTTGGTTTCTTTTTTAATCAACGGCAAAGATAGCAACTAGGGCGTGTTAACGCTAAGCCCAAAAGTGTCTTTTTTGCTCTTTTTCCGTCTTTCTTCGTTCGTTTTTTTAAACGTAGCTTGGCTATGTTCTGCAAAAACAGCCTCGAAACACGAAAAAATAACTAAAAAATCCATGCTTTCGTTTTAGTGTTAACACGCCCTAATCGTTTTTTTTAAACCGAACCGAGCACTTGTTTTAGTTCTGAAATCATATTTTCCCACCACATTTTGGTTTCTTCCACTTCGTCTTCTTCCGCAAAATCGGTGATCATCAACGAAACGTCTTTGGTGATTTCATCCACTTGAATGCGCAGTTCAAAAAAATAGGGGTCATCTTCATCGTCCACCCATTGCATTTTGATGCGTTCCCCTGTTTTTTTGCTCAATAATTTAGCTTGTTCCTCGGTTCCGCCTTCCCAAATAAAAGTATAGACTTCGCCGCGAAAATTCACGTTGTCGGCATACCATTCACTCAATCCGGAAGGAGTGGAAATATAATTGTAAAGCAAAGATGGCGAGGCGTGAATCGGAATCTCCATCTCAAATTTTATTTTTTCGCTCATGGGTGGGTTCGTTTTTGTATGTGGAGCAATATAGAAACTTAATCGCTAAGATGGAAAGGAAACCCCAAAAATTTATTCAATAAAGATGTTTGTGACGGCGCAAAATAAGTTTATATTTGCAGCCGAATTCACAGGATTTCCTGCTTGATGAAGCACGAGGGTAGCTCATCGCCGATAGTGATCGAGAGTTAGCGCGTCGGATTCATATCCGCCCGAGGCGGACACGGGTTCAAACCCGCAAACATATTGAAAAAACAATGGCGAGGTAGCTCAGGTGGTTAGAGCGTCGGATTCATAACCCGGAGGTCACGGGTTCAAATCCCGTCCTCGCTACGAAAAAGCCGATTATCTTTTGTTTGATGATCGGCTTTTTTAATGGACTTTTTTGAGAGGAAGATTTTACAACAATTTTTCTTTCATTTCCTCAAAATTTACTTCAAACTGCTCTCCCGATTTCATGTTTTTTAAGGTAAATATTCCCGCTTCCATTTCTTGATTTCCAGCCAAAACCACGAACGGAATGTTGCGTTTGTTGGCGTGGTTCATTTGTTTTTTCATTTTTGCGGAATCAGGGTAGAGTTCTGCCGAAACCCCATTATCACGCAATTTTTTTACCGCTTTTAAACAGTACAAAGCTTCGCTTTCCCCAAAATTGAGAAAAAGGACTTTGGTGGTTTCCAAAAGTGTTTTTGGAAACAAATCCAGTTCTTCCAACACCAAGTAAATGCGGTCCAGACCGAAAGAAATTCCCACGCCGCTCATGTTTTTCAAACCGAAAATTCCGGTCAAGTCGTCGTAACGGCCACCACCACCGATGGATCCCATTTTCACTTTTTCGGGCGCGGTGACTTCAAAAATTGCCCCGGTGTAATATTCGAGCCCGCGCGCCAAAGTCACGTCCAAATCCAATCGCGCGGTTTTTAGCGGAACGGCCTCAATGGCTTTTTGGATGAATTCCAATTCTTTTATTCCCGCTTTTCCAACTTCGGAATTTGCAAGAATTTCTTTCAAAGCGTTTATTTTTTCGGAAAAGGTTCCTTTCAACCTAAAAACAGGCTCCAATTTTTCAATCGCTTTGTTGGAAATTCTTTTTTCGGAAAGCTCGTTTTTCACGCCGTCCTCCCCTATTTTATCGAGTTTGTCCAGGGCTACCGTGAAATCGATCAGCTTGTCGCTTTCCCCAATAATTTCGGCAAACCCTGAAAGAATTTTTCGATGGTTGATTTTGATGGTGGTGCCTTCCAAACTCAAATCGGAAAAAACGGCATCGTACAATTGTACAAATTCCACTTCCTGCCACAAACTTTGACTGCCCACCACATCGGCGTCGCATTGAAAAAACTCGCGAAACCTTCCTTTTTGCGGGCGATCGGCACGCCAAACCGGCTGTATTTGATAGCGTTTGAACGGAAATTCCAATTCGTTTTGGTGCTGCACCACATAGCGCGCAAATGGAACGGTCAAATCATAACGGAGGGCCTTCCCGGAAATTTTCGAACTGATTTTTGAACTGTCTTTTTCAGCATAAAGTCGATCGTCCACTTTTTTCAAAAATCCACCCGAATCCAAAATTTTAAAAATCAACCGGTCACCCTCTTCCCCATATTTCCCCAATAAGGTTTCGCTTTTTTCGAAACTCGGTGTTTCGATGGGCTGAAATCCAAACCGCTCAAAATTGGATTTTATGGTTTCGATAATATAACTCCGCTTTGCCACTTCCTGTGATGAAAAATCGCGCGTTCCTTTGGGTATACTTGGTTTTTGTGCCATTGATTAGTAATTAGGTGCTGGTTGGTCGGTGGTGGGTTTTAGTAGTTTATCAATACTATTTTGTGTATGTTTTGGCAAGGCCTGGTCAAGAAGCGAAAATCAAGAATATCCAACTCCGAATTTCAAATATCGAATATCGAAGTTTTTAAGCAACCAAAAAACACTATAAAATCAATAACCCAATAACTGAATAACTTTTAACACTTAAAATTCAACTATTTCGGTTAGTTCTATTTAGGTTTTAAAATCAAAATTATATAGGCGTTCATTTAAAAAGCAAAGATAACCAAACAAATTTCATTTTTTCGGTAACTTTCGCCCTTGAAAAACGTCTTATTTACGAAATTGAACCAATCTTATCCAGTATGTTTTCATTGTTTCGGGAAAATATCCGAATTGCTTTCGACAGCATCAAAAGCCAATTGTTGCGCACTATTTTGACCGTGTTGATCATTGCGATCGGCATCACGGCCTTGGTCGGTATTTTAAGCGCCGTCAACGCGTTGGAAAACACGATCAGTGACGATTTTGCTTCGATGGGCGCCAATACCTTCACCTTGCAACGCTACGAATTCACCATTCAGACCCAAGGCAGCGGCGAAGTGCGCGATGTGCACCCGGTTATTGGTTATCGTGAAGTACGCGAATTCAAAGAAACCTACGATTTTGCATCCACACAAACTTCGATTTCGTTTACTGGAACGAGCACCGCCGAAATAAAATATGGTGAAGAAGAAACCGACCCCGAAGCGAACGTTTTGGGCGTGAACGAACATTTTTTGTCCAATTCGGGACTCGAATTGCAAGAAGGAAGGGGCTTCTCCTATTTTGACATTCAAAACAACACCAATGTTTGTGTGGTGGGATCAGACATTAAAAAAAGTTTGTTCGACGGCCGAAGCCCCATCAACAGGATCATTAGTGTTCGTGGCGCAAAATTCAAAGTCATTGGGGTGTTGGAAAGCAAAGGCTCCACTTTTGGGAACAATGAAGACCTGCGGGTGTTGATTCCGATCCAAAAAGCGCGTTCACTGTTCACTGCTCCCAACATCAATTACAACATCAGCATCAAAGTGGCCGATAAAAATTTGCTGGAAGCCGCCCAAGACGAGGCCATTATTACTTTCAGGAACATTCGCGGGTTGAACCCTTCGGAAAAAAACAATTTTGGAGTTGAAAGAAGCGACAGTCTGCTGAACCAAATTTTTCAGTTGACCAGCGTTTTGAACGTTGCCGCTTGGGTAATTTCCATCATCACCATTTTTGGTTCTTCCATCGCTTTGATGAACATTATGCTGGTTTCGGTCACGGAACGCACCCGCGAAATTGGGGTTCGAAAAGCTTTGGGCGCACGAAAAAACACCATTGCTTCCCAGTTTTTTATGGAAACGCTAATCATCGGTCAATTGGGCGGTATCCTCGGGATTATTTTTGGAATCTTGATCGGGTATGCCGTGGCTTCAGCGGCCGATTTTACGTTCGACACACCCTGGGCCGCGATTATTTGGGCCACGGTCATTTCGCTGATCATTGCGGTTTTGTCGGGAAGTTACCCGGCCTCAAAGGCCGCAAAACAAGACCCGATCGAATCATTACGGTATGAGTGATTTGGTGATCGGTGATTGATTAATTTGGTGAGCGGTTAAATTCGAAATTATTACATTATACAGTCATACAATATACAATACTACTCACAACCCACCACTCATAACTTTTATTGGAATTGGTGCTTGGAACCTGCCCGTCCGGCAGGCGAGTTTGATGCTTGAAATTTGTTTTTTCAGACCATTTTTTCAAAATACCCGAACAACTCCCCTTTGGTAATGTTCGCCCCTTGTTTGATCAGCGCAAAAATATCTTGGTTCCTGTCTTCAGAAATGGCTTTTTTTGAGGTATAAATCGTCACGTCGTCGTGCAATAAATTGTCGCGCAACCACTGATAACCTTCTTTGGTAGTGATGTTGATGGCTTCGTTTTCAACCTTCAGGGCGATGAGTTGCATCGTTGTTTCCCCAATTTTGAAAAGGAATAGTTGTTGTTTTGAAAAATGTTCCAAATATTCCGCTTTTTTCAACACCCCTTCCCAAATCAAATCGCTAAAAAGGTCCAATTCTTCTTCGGCGACTTCGGGTTTTTCGGTTTTGAGTTGTTTCCATTCTTCGGCCGTGATGGATTGTGTGGCCAAAAAGTTCACAAATTCAGGTTGCAGTTCTTCGAATTGTTCTTTGGTGAGGCGGGTGTATTTCATAATTGGTAGGATTTCAAATTACCGGGTTTTGAAAATGAAAAAACCCACCTGTAATTAAAAAGGTGGGCTTTTTTGCTTTAAAAAGAAGCTTATGCTTCGGCTACAACGTCGAAGGTCAAGGTTGCAATCACTTCGCGGTGAAAACGCAGCGTGGCTTCGTATTGGCCCAAACGTTTAATGTTCCCGCCCAAAATATTGATGTATTTTTTATCGATTTCAATATTTTCTTTTGCAAGTGCTTCACTCAAATCGGCAGTCGAAATACTTCCGAACATTTTGTCGCCGGCGCCTGCTTTGGCGGTCATTTTCAATTCAATTTTATTCAGTTTGTCCGCTTGTTTTTGAGCGGATTCCACTTCTTTTTTCTCTTTGAAAGCACGTTGTTTCAAGGTTTCTGCCAATACTTTTTTGGCAGAAGGGGTTGCAAGTTGGGCAAAGCCTTGTGGGATCAGGAAGTTTCTTCCATACCCATTTTTCACCTTGACAACATCATTTACAAACCCTAGGTTTTCAACGTCTTTTTTTAAAATCAGTTCCATCGTGTTGTTGTTTTTATTTTAGTAAATCGCCAACGTAGGGCATTAAGGCCAAATGGCGCGCGCGTTTAACGGCAACAGCCACTTTTCGCTGATATTTCAAGGAAGTTCCGGTAAGTCTGCGCGGCAACAATTTTCCTTGTTCGTTCACCAAGCCCATCAAAAAATCAGGGTCTTTGTAATCGATATATTTAATGCCGGCCCTTTTGAAACGACAGTACTTTTTTGTTTTGGACGTTTCGATGTTCAAAGGGGTCAAATACCTGATTTCGCCCTCTTTTTGTCCTTTTGCTTGTTGTTCAATTGATGACATATCTTATGCTTTTTCTTTGTTTCGTTTCTCTCTTTTTCGGGCCCAAGCGACGGCGTGCTTGTCCAGTTTAACGGTCAAGTAACGCATGATGCGTTCATCGCGTTTGAACATCACTTCCAACGGGGCAATTGTTTGTCCGTCAACGGTGTATTCCAACAAATGGTAAAAACCACTTTTTTTGTTTTGGATCGGGTAGGCCATTTTTTTCAGGCCCCAATCTTCTTTGTTCACCATCTTGGCATCTTTAGAAACAAGAAAATCTTCGTATTTCTTAACTGTTTCCTTTATCTGGTCTTCAGATAAAACGGGATTCAAGATGAAAACAGTTTCATAATGATTCATAAAAATTCGGTTTAAAATTGGCTGCAAAAATACATCTTTTTTAATTATCCGCAAACAAAGTCTGCAATACATTTTTTTAGCAGGTTCCTTTGATTTTCTTTTAGGTTGGTTCTTAATTTCAAAAAAATATTTCCCTATATTTGAAGTTTGTACCGCAATTTATTTACAATGTCCGATTTGCCTTTAAAATGTATTATTGTCGATGATTCGACCCTGCAACGCCTTTCCATCGGAAAATTGGTGAAAGACGATCCTCGTTTGGAGCTTTTGAGCGGGTTCAGCAATGCGCCAAGGGCAAAAGAATATTTGCAAATGCAACAAATCGACCTGGTTTTTTTGGATGTTGAAATGCCCATTTTGTCGGGGTTCGATTTATTGGACAATTTAAAAGACAAGCCGGGAATCATTTTTATCACTGGAAAAACGCAGTATGCATTCAAGGCATTTGACTATGAAGCGATTGATTTTCTTCAAAAGCCCGTGGAAAAGAAAAGGTTTGAACGGGCAATAGAAAAAGCGGTTTCCTTTTTGAAAGCAAAAGAAAACGAAGAGGAAACTGACCCAAATAATTATATTTTCATAAAAAGTGACCTGAAAAAACACAAAGTCCATGTGGGCAATATTCGCTATATTGAAGCCATGGGCGATTATGTGAAAGTGGTGACCAACAACAGTGATTTTTATACGGTGCTCACCACCATGAAAGCTTTTTGTGAAAAATTGCCCGAAGGAAAATTTCTCCGCATCCACAAATCCTATATTGTCAACCTTTCCAAAGTGAAAAGTTATGCCAGCCGAACCGTGCAGCTCGAAGAAGATGAACTTCCGCTCAGCCGCAACAAAAAGGAGTCGCTCCAAGAAGCGTTGAACGACATTTCTTCGGCAGAAAATCAATAAGGATCCACATTCAAAATAATGCGCACCCGGTTGAACGAGCCGATGGAACGATAGCTCGAAATCACTTTCTCCAAAAATGCTTTTGTTTTTTTTAGGGATTGTTTGGGAGGGATTTTGACCATCACGTTTTTGTAATATTCGTTGCGAATACGTGCCACTGGCGGGAATTCAGGTCCCAACACATTTTCTTTCAAGGTTTGTCGAAGCACTTTCGCGAACCAATCCGCTGCTTCGTTCACTTTGTTGTAGTCCCTTCCTTTAAAACTCAATTTTACCAAGCGGTAAATGGGCGGGTAATTAAAATTATGGCGGTCGTCCAATTGTTCTTTGTACATCGATAAATAATCGTTGGTCGAAACTTGTTGTAAAATTTGATGGTACGGATTGTAGGTTTGTATCAGCACTTTTCCTTGGTTTTTGGTCCTTCCGGCCCTTCCGGCGACTTGCAACATCAATTGAAAACTGCGTTCGTGCGCCCTAAAATCGGGAAAATTCAACAAACTGTCCGCGTTCATCACGGCCACCAAATCCACATTTCTAAAGTCCAAGCCTTTGGTGAGCATTTGTGTGCCGACCAAAATATCGAGTTCTTGGTTTTCAAAAGCATTGATGATGCGTTCGTAGCCATATTTCCCTCGGGTGGTGTCCATATCCATCCTCCCCGATTTATGTTCGGGAAACAAAGCTTTCAATTCGGTTTCTATTTGCTCGGTGCCAAAACCTTTGGTGGTCAGTTCATTGCTTCCACAAGCCATGCATTTTGTTTGCATGGACATATTATAGCCACAATAATGACAACGCAATTGGTTGTTGTGCCGGTGATAGGTCAAGCTCACATCACAATTTGGACATTGCGGCGAGTGGCCACAAGTATTGCATTCCAAAATTGGGGAATATCCGCGCCGGTTTTGGAACAAAATAATCTGTTTGCCGTTTTCCAAAGTGGCTTTCATTTCTTTTAAAAGCGTGTCCGAAAAATGACCGGTCATTTGCTTTTTTCGATGTTTTTCTTTGATGTCCACCAATTCGGTCACCGGTTGTTTTACATTTCCAAACCGCGAGCGCAACGAAACCAACCCGTATTTTTGATGGTTGGCATTGTAAAAACTCTCCAAACTTGGCGTGGCCGAACCCATCAGCACTTTTGCCCCAAAAAGCGAAGCCAACACGACCGAGGCGTCGCGGGCGTTATATCGCGGCGCGGGATCGTATTGTTTGAAAGTCGATTCGTGGGATTCGTCGATAACGATCAGGCCCAGGTCAACAAACGGTAAAAAAATGGAGGAGCGCGCTCCAACAACAATTTTCCCCTTGCTTTGCTGCAAAATATGCTGATATACTTCCACGCGTTCGTTTACCGAATAGCGGCTGTGATACACCAATATTTCCTCACCAAAATAGGCCTGGAGCCTTGAAATAAGCTGTGTGGTTAGGGCAATTTCGGGCAGCAAATACAACACTTGTTGGCCTTTGGCAATGACTTTTTCGATCAACTTGATGTAGATTTCCGTTTTTCCGGAAGAAGTGACCCCGTGCAACAAACACACGTTTTCTTCAGAAAAAACGGAATTGATTTCCGAAAAAGCGGTTTGCTGCCCTTCGTTGAAATGAATTTCATGGGAAGAAATTTCACCTTCAAACCCTACCCGATCGGTTTTTTGGTGGTATTCTTCCAAAATATTTTTATCGATCAAAGCTTTGATAATCGACGAAGAAACCCCACTTTTTTTTGCCAACTCTTTGGCTTTGATATTTTTTGTGGAATTCGACTTCAACGAAAACAACCGCAAAATAACTTCGCGTTGTTTCGGCGCGTTGTTCAGTTCTTCCAACAACTCGCGTAATTTGCCCTCGGTTGCATATTCCGAATGCAAACGCACGTAACGGACCAATTTTGGTTTGTATTGTTTGTGCAGTTCTTGATTGACGATGATCGCATTTTTTGCCACCAGTGAATTAATGACCGGAAGCACTGTTTTTTTGTTCAAAATCTTCATCACCTCTTGAATTTTCAACAAGGATTGGTTTTGAAGGGCTTCGTAGATCAAATATTCATCGTCTTTTAAATTCTCCTCCTCGATTTCCGCAGAACGGTTCAACTCAATAACGGTTTCGCTTTCCAGCAAAAAAGCACTCGGCAACGCGGCGCGCAAAACTTCTCCTTCGGAACACATATAGTAGTCTGCGATCCATCTCCAAAATTTCAATTGTTGGTCCGTAACGATCGGGGCTTCGTCCAAAATTTGCTCAATGGGTTTTGCTTGGTAAACTTCTGGGGGAATTTGATGGATTTTGGAAACAATGCCGGTATAAACTTTTGTTTTTCCAAACGGAACGGCGACCCGCATTCCGGGTTGGATTTTTTTTGCTTCGGAAACCGACACGCTATAGGTGAAGTGTTTTTCGAGCGGAAGCGGCAAAATGACGTCGATAAAATGGTCCATTTTTCGTTTTTGGAACGGGCAACACAAAGTTAGGGTTCTTTTTCAAGTAGCAAGCCCGAAAACAACAAAAGCCCGAAACAATTGTAAGTTCCAGGCTTTTATGTTTTCGTTTTGCCATTGTGTGCGGAGGATCATTTTTGTGGGATACCGTCCAAAAATCCATTTTTTGAAGAGATTAAATCCTTAACAACAAAAAGGTTACCTATATAAACAAACTTTTTTTGATAGATTTTTTAAGCAGTTTCTAAAAACTTTCAGACGGTAGGCTGGCAGGGCTTTTCTTGTTTTGTTTTTTTGAAAAAATGAATATTTCTTTTACCTGTCTACCGGCAGGTACGTAAATTTTCAACCGAAGCTCTTTTTACCGTCTGGTCATAGCCAACTTCGTTTTTTACGATTATATTTCTTTGTACAGTTTATCTGGGTTTTGCCTCGAATCAAATATTGTAATTATATTGATTCGTTTGGAAGTAAAACGATAATACAAAATAGTTTGTGGGGTTACCACGCATTTTCTTAACCCTTTCCTTTTTTGGGATTCAGGAAATATTTCAGGTTGATCTTTTATGGTATCAATGCAGTCATCTAATTTCTTTACAAATTCATATTTAACTTTCAGCGACCATTTTTCAATTAGATAATCGAAAAGTTTCTCTAATTTCTTTTCTGCTGTTTTTGAAATGACAACTTTTCTGTTCATTTATCGATGCTTTTCCATAAACGACTCATAGTCTGTTATCTCTCCATTTTTAATTTCCGTTGAAGCTTTGTCTATTTCCTCTTTTTGATCAAAAGATAAATCATTCCAAAAATCTACTGATTTGGCCTTTTTGAAAATCTTTTTAATAGACTCAATTATTTTGGGGTTTTCAGTTTCCAAAAGCAATTTGGCTAAATGTATTTTCTCAGTTTGAATATTCATCACAAATTATATTTATCTCAAAAATACTAATTAATGTTCGAAATTTATTTTGAAAATCATTTTTTTTAATGAAGTACCACTGATTTTACTCCATCCGTACCCAATTTTGTGTACGGTACAAAAACCCAATATATCCGCGAACGTTCAAAATATTGGGGTTGTCTTCGTTCAACCAGATTTTTGCTTTGTATATTTTTCCGTTTTCCGGGTCCAAAATGGTTCCATTTTCAAATTGATCTCCGTCTTTTTCCATGTTTTCAATGATTGTCATCCCTTCGATTTTTTGACCCTTTCGTTTGCCTTCACATTCGGTGCACAATTTACCGCGCTCGGATTCTTTCAAAACACGAACGATGTCGCCAAAAATTTTTCCGTTTTTTTCATAAATGTTCACAATGGCTTTGGCCTTTCCGGTTTCGTCGTCCATGGTTTTCCATTTTCCGAAAACACTTTGGGCGTTCACAATCGAAACAAAAAACAAGAAAAAAATAATCGTTAGGTTCTTCATTGGAAAATAAAATAGTTGTTGATGATTTTCTGCTGATCGTTAGGAATATCTACATTCCCAACATTGCTTTTTTGAGGTCTTCATTTGCTGGATGTTCCGAAAGCCAAATACCGAATACCGCGGTTTTGAAATCTTCGCCCTGTATTTCGCCCAATTTTTTGCCGTTTTTGTATACCACCACCCCAAGTGCGGGTTGATAGGTGATGTCAAAAACATCGTCTTTGTTGATTTCTTCGCTGAAAAAGGTTTTGAACTTGTCGATTTTCTTCTTGAAAGGCGCGGTATTTCCTTTGGTGGATTTTCGAAAACCGTCATCAACTGCATCGCTCATTCGTTCGCTGCTGATCAACCTTGAAACAATATACAATTTAACGGCAACGGGTTGCCCATTTTCCAAAATTGCTTTTGCATCGGTGGATTTTTTGGGCAAATACAGTGCGCCCACATACATATCGATCCAAAATTTTTCGCGTACACCAGCTCCGTTCAATACCAATTGGTGTTCTCCAAAAGTTTCTGAATTGGGCAAAACGGCATCGCCAATTTCTGTTTGCGCCGAAGTAAAAGTTATGGCGCAAAGGCTCAAAAAAATCAAAAAAACATTTTTCATAGTTATCTAATTTAGATTGTTTGGTTATTGTGTTTTTTTCTCATTTTGTTCAAAGATGCGTTCAATTCGAACCCCAACAATAAAATGTTCGAATTTAGCCAAATATAAACCATCAAAATCAACAATGCCCCAATGGATCCGTACAATTCGTTGTAGGTACTGAAATTGTTGATGTAAATCGCGAACAAAAATGTGGTCAATACGATCAGCAGCATCGTGAACAACGCGCCCACTGAAAAGAACCTGTGCAACCTTCCTTCGCGGGTGCCCAAATAATAGAGCGTGGCGACCCCGATATAAACCATTACAACGAACACGGCATAACGACCAATTTCCGCCCAAACAACACTGTCGGAAAACAGCCCGAAATCCCGCAGGTTTTCGATCATGTAGGTTAAATAAATGGTTGCTATCACCGTTAACAACAACAACAATGCCACGATAATGGAAACCCCAATGGCGACCACATATTGCCGAACGAACGAACGGTTGATTTGGGTGTGGTAAGAAGATTCGAATCCTTCAAAAATAGCATTGATGCCGTTGGCCATCAAAAAAATGGACAGTACAAACACAAAAGAAAGAAGGCCCACACGCTGGTTGCTGGCAATATCTGTGAAAATATCGCCAAAAAATTCGTGGGTTTGTGGAGGCAGCAACTTGTCCACAAACACCAAAAATTTCAATTGAAAATCGTCGATGAACCAAATAAAAGGGATCAAATTCAACAAAAACAACAAAAACGGGAAAATTGCCATGAAAAAATTGAACGAAATGGAATTGGCCCGTAACGAAAAAGCGCCTTTTATAATTCCGAGCGAGTAGATTTCCCAAAGATCATATAGCGACAAACCTTCCATTCCCGGAAGGATGATCTGCTTGCTTTTACGCACGATCCATCCCAAAACGGGAATTTTTTTTAATTTATCTTCTACCTCTTTGGTCATTTAGCTACGAATATGTGCGAATTAAATCGAATTAACCCGAATAAAAACTGATCACTGATCCCCAATTAACCGATTACCATTACATTGCTTTTAGGCTCAAATCCATGTTGTGCACCGAGTGCGTCAACGAACCGCTGGAAATAAAATCCACACCACACTCGGCATAAGCTTTTGCGGTTTCCAAGGTGATGCCCCCGCTGGACTCGGTCAAGCATTTTCCATCGATCAGTCGGACGGCTTTTTTTGTGGTTTCATAATCGAAATTATCGATCAAAATGCGATACACGCCCTCACTTTCCAAGATAGTTTCTATTTCTTTCAAATTTCGGGCTTCCAAAATGATTTTTAAATCGAGTTGATTTTCTTTTAGGTAGGCTTTGGTCTTTTCGATGGCCGGGGTAATTCCGCCAGCGAAATCGATGTGGTTGTCCTTGAGCATTATCATATCGTCCAAGCCCCAACGGTGGTTTTCTCCGCCGCCGATTTTTACCGCCCATTTTTCCAACACCCGGATCCCCGGCGTGGTTTTGCGGGTATCCAAAATTTTGGTTTCCGTTCCGTACAAAACCTCCACAAATTTATGGGTCTTGGTCGCAATCGCACTCATACGCTGCATTCCGTTCAACGCCAAGCGTTCGGCTTTTAGAATGGATTGACTATTTCCGGAAACGTGAAAAGCCACCTCCCCTTTTTCCACGGGTTCCCCATCTTTTATGAAAATTTCCATTTTCAAATTGGGATCGATGTATTCGAACACTTTTTTGGCGAATTCCACGCCCGCCAAAATGCCTTTGTCCTTAACCAATAATTTTGCTTTTCCCTTGGCATTTTCGGGAATGCATGCCAACGAACTGTGATCGCCGGTGCCAACATCTTCGCGAACTGCGTTGGTGATCACCAAATCCAATTCTTTTTTAAATTTAGAACTGTGTATCATTTTCAAAGGTTATTTTTGCTAATGTAGCAAAGTAATCGCAAACCTGTACGATGACCATAAAATTAACAGCGGTCGGGAAAACCGACAACAAGGAACTGAAAAATCTGATTGATCTGTACCGTAAGCGGTTAACGCATTATTCCCGTTTTGAAATGGAATTGCTTCCCGATTTGAAAAAAACAAAAGGATTGAGCGAAAGCCAGCAAAAAACAAAGGAAGGCGAGTTGATTTTAGCGAAAATAAATTCTTCTGATCACTTGGTTTTGTTGGACGAAAACGGCGCTTCTTTTTCTTCGGAAGGTTTTTCGGGGTTCATTCAAAAACAAATGAACAGCGGAAAAAAACAGTTGGTTTTCGCAATCGGCGGTCCCTATGGTTTTTCAGAGGAAGTTTATGAACGTGCCAATCAAAAAATCAGCTTGTCGAAAATGACTTTTTCGCACCAAATGGTGCGCTTGTTTTTTGTGGAACAACTTTATCGGGCGTTCACAATTTTGAAAAACGAACCCTATCATCATAAGTGAGGTGTGAAGCTTTTGAATTTTTTTAAAAAATTGATCTTTATTTTCGTTTCAACTTTGTCAATCCGCGCCAAAGTCCTATTCCTTGCGGAACATTGTCATCAATATTTGATTCGTTGACTTGTTTAACGCCCTCGATGGTATAAAAGGCGTTTGGGTGGTATAAATTTACAGCTTGTGTGATCGGTTTAAGGTTGTCGCGCTTCAAAACCAAAAAAACCACGTTCACTTTTCCGGTTATTCCCTCTGCGTCCAAAATGGAATAACGGTAATTGTTTTCTTGCAAAAAATTGAGGAATTCGTGCACCGGCTCTTTGGTGATGAGTCGCAACACCACTTGTCCGATGGCCAATTTTTCTTCAATGTGCATTCCGATGAATGTTCCTGAAGCAAATCCTGCGGCATAAGCAAAATAGGACCATGCATTATCAATATTGTTGAAAATTTGACCAATTGCCAACAACCAAATCAG
The DNA here is from genome assembly GCA_035705295.1 of Flavobacteriaceae bacterium. GTDB lineage: Bacteria > Bacteroidota > Bacteroidia > Flavobacteriales > Flavobacteriaceae > DASSWG01. The sequence goes on along the minus strand of DASSWG010000006.1, from coordinate 2,847 downwards.
TGCTTCAAAAAAACCCAAAATGGGAGCGATCGTTTTTTTGCCGCCCATCACAAACATTATACGGACAGTGGAAATGGAAACGTCACCAATCCTTGCCAAGAAAATCAATACGGGCAAAACCACATAATTGAGTACTTCAGGGGTCAATCCAAAATATTCGAGAAAAAAACTTTCCATAACGTACATTTATTTTGATTGTTAAAATCCAATTAGTTTGTTTTATGTCAAACATACGAATGAATTTTGAATAGTAAAATCAAACAAAGGGATCTGCGAAAATCAACTTTTACTTGGGCAGGCCTGTGTTAAAGTTTTAAAAAACAACCAAAATTGAAAAACTATTCGTATCTTTGCCAAAGTTTTACAAGAATGAATTCGTTTTAGTGAGTATTTAATCTACACCTGTATTTCAAATCACCTTTCTATTTCCTATTTTTTTAAGTTGAACTGTTTTCCGAAAAAATCGGAAAAATTATAAATCGGTCAAGGCGAAATACTTGGCAATAACAACCTTTCCCGAAAAAAAACCGGGAATTATTTTAACAATTTAGTACCATGAGTGAAGGAACAGTAAAATTTTTCAACAATGCAAAAGGTTTCGGATTTATTAAATCTGACGAAACCGGCGAAGACATTTTTGTGCACGCAACAGGATTGATCGATGAAATCCGCGAGGACGACAAAGTGAAGTACGACACCGAAAACGGAAAAAAAGGCTTGAACGCCATTAACGTTGAAGTGCTCGACTAAGAAAAAAATCGTTGAAAAATGAATTTTAAGCCATCCGCCACAGCGGGTGGCTTTTTTTTTGCAAATGAAATTTTGCTGAAAAGTTTTTACTTTTGACCCTTGAAAAAATGTTCCAAATGAAACTTCTCTTCGCCACGCACAACCCAAACAAACTAAAAGAATTACAAAGTTTGCTCCCAAAATCCATTGAATTGTCGTCGCTCGATGATATTGAAAGTACCGAAGAAATTCCGGAAACTTCCGAAACCATTGAAGGCAACGCCCTGCAAAAAGCGCGCTATGTCAAAGAAAATTTTGGTTACGATTGTTTCGCCGACGACACCGGATTGGAAGTCGAAGCGCTGAACGGCGAACCCGGCGTTTATTCTGCACGCTACGCTGGTGAACAAAAAAACGACGACGCGAATATTGAAAAATTACTTTCAAAATTGGAACAAAAAACCAATCGTTCGGCGCAGTTCAAAACCGTGATCGCACTAATTTTAAATGATCGGGAACTATTGTTCGAAGGAATATGCAAAGGGGAAATAATTCGGGAAAAAAGAGGAAGTTTAGGTTTTGGCTACGACCCCATTTTTATTCCCTCCGGAAGCAAAAACACCTTTGCGGAAATGGAACTTTCAGAAAAAAACAAATTGGGCCATCGTGGAAAAGCGGTTCGGGCGCTCATTGAATTTCTGTCAAAAACATAACAGGAAGTGGGTAAAAAAAATAGCTGTTTTTCAAATTCCAATGAAATCAACCTGTTTGCGAAGAACTGTAACAAAACAAATTCTCAGGCGTCTTTAAAGAAACAATCAAAAATTAAATGCTATGAGAACTTTTGAAATCAATTTAATCGAATTTGAACACGAAAATGCCAACCATCGAAAAAGCCATTCGTATTTCAAAACCGGACGCATTCAACATTGGAACAAAAAAAGACGTTTTGTCCAAAACTTTTGAAAAACAAACTGATCGCGCAAATAATTGAAATACCTTCATTTATTTCGCAATCTATGAATGTTGGTTGTGATTTTCCTGTACGGTCACAGAATTTCCGCGCTCAAACCCGCGCTGAGCAATTTGGAACATCGGGGCTCCAAATCTTCATAAGGCCCCGATTTCACCGTGCATTTCCCTTTGTAATGAATCAAAAAAGTACATTGTTCCGCTTGTAAGGGTTCGTGGTCACATGCATGGATCAAACACTCGATGACATGGTCAAAGGTGTTCACATCATCGTTATAAACCACGATTTCGTTTTCATATTTTTCTTTGACACCGGTTTTGGGTTTTTCCAGTATTTCTTCTTGAAAACTCATATTCATTTCTTTTTGAACTGTATAAAAATACAAAATCCCTTTATTTTCAAGCAATTATTTTACAAATTTAACAGCTGTCCATTGGTTTCGTTCCAAATGTTTCGCATACGTCAATCCGTGATTTTCGCAGGCATTTTGAATCACGGGCAAATCTTCAAGATAAAATCCGCTTAAAAACAAACTCCCGTCGGTTTCCAAACATTTAACATATTGGTCCATGTCTTCCAATAAAATATTCCGGTTGATGTTGGCCAAAATGGAGTTGTATTTTTTTCCAGTCAACAATTCCGCGCCGCCTTCATATACTTCTATTTTTGAACAATTGTTGCGTTCCACATTTTCCAATGTGTTTTGGTAGCACCAATTGTCAATATCGATCGCGTCGATTTTTTTTGCTCCTTTCTTTTCGGTCAAAATTGCCAAAACCCCGGTTCCACATCCCATATCGAGCACCGATTTTCCGTTCCATTCGTTTTCCAAAATCAATTGCGCCATCATATAAGTTGTGGCATGATGCCCGGTTCCGAACGACATTTTGGGTTCGATTACAATGTCAAATTCTGTTTCAGGGTTTTCATGGAATGGCGCGCGGATCGTGCAACGATTTTCTATGGTGATTGGTGAAAAATTCTTTTCCCATTCGGCGTTCCAATTCACGGGTTCGATTTCTTCAACGGAATAGGAAATTTCAAATTCATCCGATTGCAACAAACGAATGTTTTCGAGGATTTTTTCATGGTTTTTTTCGGAAAGAATGTAGGCCGTCAATTCATTTCCTTCTTCCACAAAACTG
>DASSWG010000005.1:0-46477 GCA_035705295.1 Flavobacteriaceae bacterium | reverse complement strand
GCTAATACTTACTATTAATGACCCTGTCAGCGGATCTGCTGATGAACTGTTTGTAAAGAAAACGACAATAAACGGCCAAGAAGCCATCGAAATTTTTATTTACCACCATATCGGGACCCGTCACATAAACGATCCTATTCCGTCCCCGATAAGCTACCCGCTTTCCACAGAAATGATCTTGATCAAAACTTACAGGTGCTTTTTTTATTTTATCTCCAAAGTAATCGTTTCAGAAATCAACGCTCCTTCTGCGGTCATTCCTTCAATGTACAAGTTGATTTTCGGTTGGAGGGTATTGTACACTCGAAAAGTTGTTTCGCCGTTTTTGTTTAAGTTCATACTGGGAAACCAATCGATAACGCCATAATCCGCAAAATATCCTTTGGTGTACGAAGTGTACTTTGGGGCATAGAACTCTTTGTTGGTTGCAAATCCGTTCTTGGCAATATAAACGGAGGTGGTCTCTATGTTATTTCTGCTCGAATAGTAGTCTTTACTCGTTTTAATTCTTATAACACCTCCAGGAGCCTGCGACCCATAACCGCCACCGGTTTTGTTGAAAGTGATGGATTCGACATCCTTTGTTTGTAAATAAATTAGTTGATCGTTGCTTCTTAATGGCATATTATCTAACACGATAAGCGTTGGTAGTGGGCCCGAAAAACTGGCTCCTCTTTCGGAATAAACTAAAACACTGGTTGCTTTTCTTACAACCGTATATCCATGAAAGCGAATCAAATTTGTTACATAGGTAAAGGATTTCGCCAAGTCTTTCGTAATAATTACTTTTTCGGAAAATGCCGCTTCACCGGAATAATCTGTTTTTTTTCTCTTTTCTCCTTGTAAATAAATGTAACCAAGGCTCACAGCGTTTTTAAGAAAATTGTCTGGAACGATCGGTTTTTGTTCCAGAGCTTCGCTTGGATGATTTTTTTCTTCTGCAACGGTCTCATTTTTTATTTCGGAATTTTGGAGATCGTCTTTGGTTGGCAAGACTCTTATATAAACAGGATTTTTCGAGGTTTTGTTGTTTTTGTTGTTGATCAGCCCAATTGAAACAGAGGAACTGTCTTTCAAAAAAACATTTTCAAGTCTGAAAGACCCATCTTCCTTGAGGTTTACAATTGCAAAAAGATCGTTTTCTTGTGATTTAACAAAAGCTTGGTTCTCCTTTTTTTCATTTCTGTCGCTAATTTTCCCCAAAATCGTAAAACCCTGTTCTGGCTCAAAATATTCTTTTGGGGTGTTGTTGAAAATATCTTTCCAAGAATATTTGCTCCAACCTTGGGTCAACAGCAACAAATCCAAATCATAATTTCTTCTTCTTTCTGGTGTTTTATCGGAAAAATAATAGCCGCCATCTTCCAAATTCCCCGTGATATAGGGTTCAATGTACAACGCCGAAAAAATACCGTTGTTGGGCTGATAGGCTTTTGTTCCTGCTGGCAAAACAGAAATGCTCAAAGAATGTAGGCCCAAACTATCCAGTGATTTCAAACTGAGGATCAATGAGTCCCTTTTCATTTTTTTATAGTCGGCGGTAATGTTCTTTCGCTTCAAACCTTCATTGTTGAAGATCAATCGTTCCGAAACCGGGTTAAAATGTTGATCGAAAATGGTGAAAGTGTTCATGCCGGTATAAAGGGCTTTCTTGGGAATTCTGATATTTGCTGTCAAACTTTTTTCTGGAATGATAAAGCTCAGTGTCCTCATTCGACCGTCTTTATGAATGGCCATAAAAAAAGTGGTATTTTTTATATGTTCATAGGTTTTTTGATTTGTTTTTACAGAGAATATAATTTCTTTCGGCAACATGGCATTGGTGGATAAAGCTATGCCACGGACTTCGGGAGCGGCAATTTTTTTTCTGATATCCTTTCCGTGTTCGGTGGTAAGGACTACCATATATGCTTCATTTATTTTTGGTACAAGCTGGAATTTGGACAGCCCAAATTTATTGGATTTGAAAGTGTTGACCACTTCTTGCTGTCCGTTCAAAACTTTACCGCCTGTAAAAAATACGCCTTTACCAGTGTTGTCAATTAGTTTCACACCAATAGTGTTGGCCACATTGGCTATCAAATGGCCTCCTTCGGGCAACAATTGTAGATCGTATTTTATGGGGACTTCGGGTATATCGGTTTTGCCAAGAATCGTGAACGTTTGGGAAAAAGACAGGTCTTCCCTAAAATTTTCCATGTATTTGGTGGACGCTTTGATCAGATATGTTCCGGGAGGAGTCAACGAATCCAATTCAAAATATCCGGCTCCTTGACCATTTTCCATAAACACGGTTTTCGCTTCCATTAATTTGCCCTGATCATTGTATAGGTTTACGTGTAAATTGGTGGTTATTGCACTCGCTTTATACAATTTGGGATTATAGGAATATGCCGAGAACCAAATATTTTCGGTGGAGACTACCGTGGTTTTGTTCAAATGCAAAAAAACGGCCTCTCGGTCCATGGCAAAATAATCGACATGTTTTTGCGAGAGCTCTTGGGTGTCCCCAGGCATTTCTTGTGCGAAAATATCCAAACAATTTAAGCAATAGCAAATTAGAATTATTTGTTTAAGGAGTTTCATAGAAGTGTATAAAATTTTTTGCTTTGTTTTACAACTCGGGACTATTCGTTTCCACGCTGCGGTCGATTTTTTTCACCAAGCCTTGCAATACTTTTCCAGGGCCGATTTCAGTAAAAGTTGTTGCGCCATCTTTGATCATATTCTGTACACTTTGTGTCCATTTTACGGGTGCGGTCAGTTGAAAAATAAGGTTTTTCTTGATTTCCTCCGGGTTGGTCACGGCAAACGTGGTCACATTTTGGTAAACCGGACAAATGGGGGTGGAAAAATTGGTTTTTTCAATGGCTGCTGCCAATTGTTCGCGTGCGGGCTCCATCAATGGGGAATGAAAAGCCCCACCGACCGGCAACAACAAGGCGCGTTTTGCACCACGTTCTTTCAATTGTTCACAAGCGGTTTCCACGGCTTTGGTTTCTCCGGAAATCACGATTTGCCCCGGGCAGTTGTAATTCGCGGCAACGACGATTCCGTCCACTTCCGCACAGATACTTTCCACGATGTGGTCTTCCAATCCCAAAACGGCGGCCATGGTCGAAGGTTTCAATTCACAGGCTTTTTGCATGGCTTGCGCACGTTGCGACACCAATTTCAGCCCGTCGTCGAAGTTCAAACATTGGTTGGCGACCAAAGCCGAAAATTCGCCCAAAGAATGTCCGGCGACCATATCGGGTTGGAAGTTATCGCCCATTATTTTTGCCAAAACCACGGAATGCAAAAAAATTGCGGGTTGCGTGACTTTTGTTTGTTTCAAATCTTCCGCGGAACCTTCGAACATAATATCGGTGATCCGGAAACCCAAAATATCGTTGGCTTTGTCGAATAATTCTTTTGCTTCGGAATGGTTTTCATAAAGGTCTTTTCCCATTCCGGAAAATTGAGCGCCTTGGCCCGGAAAAATTGCTGCTTTCATAATGGTCTTTATTAGTGGGATAAATATAGAAAAATCGGTTTAAGTTTATAGGGAAACCTTGAAAAACCTGATTTTTTCAATAAAAATCGGACACAATGGTTTTAACCTGTGGAAGGTAGCCCGCTCCAAACAAATTCAAATGCACCAACAAATAATACAATTGCCACAAAGCGACCCGGCCTTTGAACTCCGGTTCAAGCGGAAAAATTTCGTCATAAATAGAAAAAACGGTATTGGGAAAACCACCAAAAAGCTGCATCATCGCCAAATCTATTTCGCGCGAGGCGTAACAAATCGCTGGGTCGATCAGGCAAGGAAGTCCATTTTCGGTTGTCAAATAATTCCCGTTCCATAAATCGCCATGGATCAAGGCCGGTTTTTCATTGGGAATTTCCGAAGCAATGTTTTTAAAAACAGTTTCCAGATTTTCAAATGAAAACCCATTTTCAAAAGCCAACTTAAATTGCGGTCGCAAACGTTGGGAAATGTAAAATTCGGCCGCGGTAATTTCTTTTTCGTTGAATTGCGGCAAACTACCGATATAATTGGAAGTCGGAAATCCAAAATAAGGGTTTGAATTTTGATGCAATTCGGCCAATTTTTCTGCAAAAATCTGCCAAAAGTTAGTAACCGGTTTTCCCTGCGGAACATATTCCATTAACAAATAAGCGGTTCCTTGGTGTTTCCCAACTGAAAAAACCTCGGGAATTTTGAAACTTTTACTGGACTTCAAGGTTTCCAAACCCAATTTTTCGGCTTCGAACATTTTTGGAAATTCTTTGGCCCGGTTCAATTTCACGACCATTTTTCCTTCGGAAGTTTCCAAAAACAATACTTGGTTAATACTTCCACCGGAAAGTTTGGAAAATTTGTTCGTTCGAAAACCTTCGAGCGCTTCAAGTGCTTTTATAAATTTTTCGGTTTCATTTCCGAACATAGGTCAAATAGGTGAAATCGTATTGGTGGCGGTCGTCTTTTGGGTGGTGTTCCTCGTTGATTAGTTTCCATTGCGACAAATCCAGTTCCGGAAAAAAAGCATCGGCCTCAAAAGATTGGTGCACGCGCGTCAGTTCAATTTTGTTGGCAAAGGGCAGCGCCAGGTTGTAAATTTCGCCACCGCCGATAATGAAGGTTTCTGGGTCGTCGTTGGAAATCAGCAGCGCGTCTTCCAAATTGTGCACCACCGTGCAACCTTCTTTTTGGTAATCTTTTTTTCGGGTGATGACAATGTGGGTGCGGTTCGGCAAAGGTTTTGGAAAAGTTTCGAAGGTTTTTCGGCCCATAATGATGTGATGGCCCGTGGTCAATTTTTTGAAACGTTGGAAATCATCGGGCAAATGCCAAACCAAATCGCCATCTTTCCCCAAGGCATTGTTTTCCCCGGCCGCAGCTATCATTGTGACTGTTGGACTTTTCAAGAATTTAGCGGTTTGTCCGGGCTCAACGGGCCGTCGAGATCGCCCAGGTTTTTTTTTTCGGGAACTGGATATTTTTTATCGACTTTTTCCTGTAATTTTTCGATGCGAATTTGTTGTTTTTCCACCAAGCGGTCCAGTTGGCGGTTTTCCCATTCTTTCCCCATTAATTGATTGATGAACATTACGTTAATGAAATGTATCAGCAGAAAAAATGCCCAAATCAAAATCGCCCAAACAAACCAATCGGTATTGAAAGGCCGAAATGTTTCCCCGAAGCCCAAAACAAGGTTCAGCACGATGAACAAAATCGAAGCGGCGATGAAGATTACAAAATGAGTGGTCAAACGCTTTTTTTGTTTGATGCGCCGTTGCGCGTTTTCGATCAGTTCGCGTTGCACCGGATCAATTCGCTGGTTTTCTTTTTTTGTGGAATCCATAATTTGAAGTATCTTGGTAGATCAAATTTACCACTTTTCCCCAAATTAATGATGGCTATGAAAAAATTAAGGAAAGATTTTCCGATGTTGGAACATTGCACGTATTTGAATACTGCTTCTTCAGGGCTTTTGCCCGAAAGCGTTTTTGATTTTCGACAAGGGCACGACCTTGATTTTTTGATCGGAGGAAGCATTTTTCGCGAAAAAACCGATGATTACCTTACCGGTGCGCGTGAAACCCTTGGTGATTTTTTCAACTGCAAACCCGCACATATTGCGTTGCTCCCGAATTTTTCGATGGGGTTCAATTTGTTGTTGGAAGGCATTCCCGAAAAATCGAAAATTTTGTTGTTGAAAGGCGATTATCCGGACATAAATTTGGCGGTGGAAAGCCGCGATTTTGAAATTTGTTATGCCGAAATCGATGAAAATTTGGAAGCAAATATCGAAAAGGCCGTGGCGGAAAATGAGCCGGAATATTTTGCTTTCAGCATTGTGCAATGGATCAGCGGAATCAAAATCGATTTGGAATTCTTGAAGCGGTTGAAACAAAAACATCCCAATTTAGTGCTGATCGCCGACGGCACGCAATTTTGTGGCACGGAAGTGTTCGATTTTGAAAATTCCGCTGTAGATGTGTTGGGAGCAAGCGCCTACAAATGGTTGAACGCTGGCTATGGCAACGCTTTTTTTCTCTTTGACGAATCCGTCGAAAAACGTTTTTCCCCAAAAGCCATGGGTTTTGGTTCCACCTTTGGCAAATACAAAGAAAACGCAGTTAATTTTATCGGAAAACTGGAACCCGGACATTTGGACACCTTGAATTTTGGAAGCCTAAAAGTTGCTTTGGAATTGCAAACGAAGATTGGGCAAGAAACCATTCAAAAGCAAATAGAAAATCTTTCAAAAAAAGCAAAAATCGAATTTGAAAAACTCGGTTTGTTGGAAGAAAAGGTGGTGAAACGAAACATTCATTCCTCCATTTTCAACCTGAGGGGCGATGAGCGTTTGTTTCAAAAATTACAGCAAAACGAAATCATTTGTGTTCCGCGCGGAAATGGAATTCGCGTTGGGTTCCACTATTTCAACACGGAAGAAGAACTGGGTTATTTGGTGGATGTTTTGAACCGCGAAACATAAACCCGTTTTTTCGACAAAATCCTTTTTTGGATTCGTTCGTGAATTTTTGCAAAGCCTTCTTATCTTTACACCCAATTTGATTTTTTTGGAGCAATCCAAAAACACACATTTTCTCAAATAGAAATCCATGAAAATACTTGTTACCGGCGGCCTTGGTTTTATTGGGTCACATACTGTTGTTGCATTGCAAAATGAAGGTTTTGACGTGGTCATCATCGACAATTTGTCCAACTCTTCCATTTCCGTGTTGGACGGAATCACGGCAATTACCCAAAAAGCGCCCGAATTTCACCGGTTCGATTTGCGCGATAAACAAAAAGTTTCGCGTTTTTTTGAGCAACACGACGATATTGGTGGCGTGATTCATTTTGCAGCTTCCAAAGCCGTGGGCGAAAGTGTGGAAAACCCGTTGTTGTATTATGAAAACAACCTCAATACGTTGGTTTATATTTTAAAGGAATTGGAAAAAAATCAGCATCCAAAATTTATTTTCAGTTCTTCCTGCACGGTTTATGGCCAAGCCGATGAACTGCCCATTTCGGAAAGCGCCCCGGTAAAAAAAGCGGAATCGCCCTATGGCAACACCAAACAAATTGGCGAGGAAATCATTCAAGATGTTTGCAAGGTGAACAAAAATTTCAAAGCGGTTTCCTTGCGTTATTTCAACCCCATCGGAGCGCATTCGTCCGTAAAAATTGGGGAATTGCCCATCGGAACACCACAAAATCTGGTGCCGTTCATCACGCAAACCGCCATCGGAAAACGCGAAGAACTATCGGTTTTTGGAAACGATTATCCCACAGAAGACGGAACCTGCATTCGTGATTACATCCATGTGGTGGATTTGGCGGAAGCGCACGTTGCCGCCTTGAAACGTTTGTTGAACGGAAACGAAAAATCGAATTACGAGGTTTTCAATTTGGGAACCGGAAAAGGAAATTCGGTATTGGAAGTGATCGAAACTTTTGAAAAAACCACGGGCGAAAAACTACCCTATAAAATCGTAGGAAGAAGACCAGGCGATGTCACCGCAGCTTATGCCGACACAACCAAAGCCAAAAACGAATTGGGCTGGCAAACAAAATTGACCTTGGCCGATGCGCTAAAAAGTGCTTGGGATTGGGAGAAATCAGTAAGCAGTTAACAACTTTGACTGCCAACCCCCGCTATCGGGGCTGCCAACTATTCAACGGCTGGTTACCCAAAAAGCGTGAATTACGCCGGGGATCCAAAAAATCAAGGTCAAAATGAGGTTGATAATGAAATCTTTTCCCAAGCCTTTGACCAAAAAAACGCCCAAAGGAGGAAGCAAAATGTTGAGGATGATCGTTAGTATAGACATATTAGTTTGGAATTTGTTTCCCTAAAAGTAAAACTAATTTATATAGCAAAGGTTTATTTTTCAAAAATTTAAGAATTTTCTTTTCGAAATCACCATCAAAAATTCAACTTGGCGATTCATAAAAATTTGCTTGCTTATATTTCGGTATCTTTGCGCCAAAATAGAAAAAATGACTTTTGAACAATTGGGCGTTTCGAAAAACCTAGTAAAAGGATTGCAGGAAATCGGCATAAAAACCCCGACAAAAATCCAAGAAGCCGCCATTCCGATTTTGTCGGAAGGAAAAGTCGATTTTGTGGGCCAAGCGCAAACCGGAACTGGAAAAACCGCAGCATTCGGCTTGCCGATTTTGGCACAAATCGATCCGGACAAAACCGAAGTCCAAGCTTTAATTTTGTCGCCCACGCGCGAACTGGGTCAACAAATCGCCAAACAATTGTTCAAATTCACAAAATACTCCGACAAGGTTTTTACAGAAGCTGTGTATGGCGGCGAAAAAATCGATTTGCAGATTTCGCGGCTGAACCGTCCTACCCAAATCGTGGTGGCAACCCCTGGAAGGTTGATCGATTTGTTGGAACGCAAAGCGGTCAATATTTCAAACATCAACACGTTGGTGCTCGACGAAGCCGATGAAATGTTGAGCATGGGTTTCAAAAAAGAACTGACACAAATTTTAAACGAAACCAAAGGCGATCGGAACATTTGGTTGTTTTCCGCGACCATTCCGCAAGCTTTGAACGAAATCATCAACCGGTATGTACGGCCGAACGCGGTCCGGATCCATATTGATAAAGAATCGGCCGTCAATAAAAACATCGAACACCATTTTGTGGTGGAAGATGACAACAGTAAATTGGACACTTTGGCCTATTTTTTAAAATCGCGCCCCGAAGAACGGGGAATTATTTTTACCCGCACCAAAGTTGCCGCGCGCACCTTGCAAAAACAATTGAAAGCAAAAAACCACGAAGTTGGATTATTGGAAGGCGATATGACTCAAAAAGACCGCGACAAAACCATGCGCGCATTCAAAAACAAAAGTTTGCGAATTTTGGTTTCCACCGATGTTGCCGCGCGCGGAATCGATGTGGAAAACCTTGCATTTGTGGTACATTATCAAATGCCCGACCAAACCGAATATTACACGCACCGAAGTGGAAGAACCGCCCGCGCTGGAAAATCAGGCTTGTCGCTGGCATTGGTCAATCAAAAAGAATTGGAAATGCTCCGAAAAATTGGAAAAGAATTGAAAATCCAGTTTTCGCAAATCCGGTAATTTTTTTGCACTATGTTGAATATAGTGTGTAAATCCTCGTAATGATTTTCACGCAAAGCGCGCAAAGGTATCGCGGCGATCCGCAGCGTAATACTTTGCGGCCTCCGCGAGAAATTAAACATCATTTTTTCACCCACATGCCTACCGGCAGGGCAGGCTTGAAACAAAAGAAAACTAGTTTTTTGAAGGTAAAAAATTATCGAAAACTAATTTTCCTCGGCATATAAAGCCAGCGCTTCGTTATATTCCCTGATTTCTTGCATGTTGAGCCGGTTTTCGGCATCTTTCATCAGTGAAATCAAATAGGAAAGGCTTTCCACAGGGTCGGTTTCCGATTCGTCTTCGACTTTTTCCATTTCAAAATCCACTTCCACGTCCTCGATCGGGTCGTCTTGAGGAATGGGAATGGCAAAAGTTTGATAAGTTTCAACATGTTCAAAAGTCAACCGAATTGCTTTTGCGATCACGGGTTCGTTTTCTTCAACGGCAAAAGGGCGTAGTTCTTGCAGGTTTTTAACCAAAGTGTTGGTGATGATGCCCGCGTGGTCCAAATCGTTCAAGATTTTTTTAATCAACTTTTGAGCTTCCGGATTTTTCAAATTGAAGTATTTTTTTAAATGAAGTGATTTAAACTTTTTCGATTGAAGCGATCCCGAGGTCTCGGGATTGTTTCAGATGAAGTCTTTTTTGAACCGTATAGCCTTAGCTATGGGGGTAAGAAAAAGACAAAATATGGGACAAAAAGATCATTTTGCAGCCAATTAGAAAAGTTTAAATTACTTCAATGTGGAACAACGCACAAAAGTAATTTTTTGGACGCATTAAATAAATAAAAAAAGCTAAAAAATTTACAAAAGCTTTGTTGTGGGAAATTCTTCCAAAAATAATTTTATATAACCTTTAAAAGGCTGTAATTTTGCAAGATTTGAATTTGAAAACGAACCTAGGAGGAATTTGCCGTTATGATTGAAAAAATTGTTGAAAAAGAGCTGTACGATTATCAGGAAAAAGACCTAAAGAAAATATTTGAATATTTCAACAATTCCGAAGAAAACAGTAACTTGTTGTACCAACTTCCAACCGGGGGTGGAAAAACAGTGGTTTTCTCCGAAATTGTGCGCCGCTATATTGAACGCACGCAAAAAAAGGTGGTCATTTTGACCCACCGCATCGAACTTTGCAAACAAACTTCGAAAATGTTGGACGGTTTTGGCGTTCGCAACAAAATCATCAACAGCAAAGTAAAAGAATTGCCCGACCAAGATGAATACCAATGCTTTGTGGCAATGGTCGAAACCTTGAACAACCGCCTGAACGATGAAAAACTGGAAGTGGAAAACGTGGGTTTGGTCATCATCGACGAAGCGCATTACAACTCGTTCACCAAATTGTTCAAATATTTTGAAGATTCGTTGATTTTGGGCGTTACCGCAACGCCTTTGAGCTCGAACATCAAATTGCCGATGAAAGAAAATTATCAAGATTTGATCGTCGGCGACTCCATTTCCTCCCTCATCGGAAAAGGATATTTGGCCAAAGCGAACACGTTTCGTTACGATGTGGGACTGAGCTCGTTGCAAGTGGGAATCAATGGCGATTACACCGTGAAATCTTCCGAAGATTTGTACACCAATATGTCGATGCAGGAAAAATTGATGCAAGCCTATGAAGAAAAATGCAAAGGCAAAAAAACCTTGATTTTTAACAATGGGATCAATACCTCGTGGTACGTTTACCAAACTTTCAAGGATGCCGGTTATGAAATTCGGCATTTGGACAATACGCACAGCAAAAAAGAACGCAAGGCGATTTTGAAATGGTTCAAACACAAACCCGACGCCATTTTGACCTCGGTGAGTATTTTGACCACCGGTTTTGACGAACCCACAGTGGAAAATATTATTTTGAACCGGGCGACAAAATCCTTGACTTTGTACTATCAAATGATCGGTCGCGGTTCGCGAAAATTGCCGAACAAAGATGAATTCAATGTGATCGACCTAGGAAATAACGCCGCCCGATTTGGTTTGTGGAGCGCGCCAGTGGACTGGGATTTAATTTTCAAAAACCCCGATTTCTTTCTGGAAAATATGGTGGACGACGAAGAAATTGAACGCAATTTCACCTATACAATGCCGGACGAAACTCGAAAGATGTTCGCCAATTCCGAAGATATTGAATTCGACATAAAAAAAGCCTACAACGAATCGGTGGACAACGGCGAAAAATCAAAAGTTGTTTTGGAACAGTCCATCGCCCAACACGCGAAAATGTGCGCAGAAAACAGCGAAGATGTTTTTGACGCCCGAATTTTGGCGCGCGAGCTCAAAGACGATATTCGCGACCGCATCAAACGCTATTCCCTTTGCATCATCAACAACACCAAAAATTACCGCGATTGGCTTTTTGAAGATTACAACCGAAAATTGCGTTCGAAAATAAACGAATTTTTCCAAGATTGATCGTTAGGAAAATACTTGAAATATACGGGGGTTTTCCTATATTTGGAAATCAAAAAATTAGTTCAAACCAACTCACGAAATGGAATTGTTAGCAGGTAAAAATGTCATCATCACTGGCGCCAGCCGCGGAATAGGAAAAGGAATCGCAGAAGTTTTTGCGAAAAACGGAGCGAATGTTGCGTTCACGTACAGCTCGTCCGCTGAAGCGGCCAATGAATTGGAAAATCAATTGAACCAATTGAAAATCAAAGCAAAAGGCTACAAGTCGAACGCAGCGAATTTTGAAGAGGCTCAAGAATTGGTGAAAAACGTGCTCGACGATTTTGGAAGCGTCGATGTGTTGGTCAACAACGCCGGAATCACCAAAGACAATTTGTTGATGCGGATGAGCGAAGAAGATTTCGACAAAGTACTGGACGTGAACCTTAAATCGGTTTTCAACATGTCAAAAGCTATTTTGCGGCCCATGTTGAAACAACGAAGCGGAAGCGTTATCAACATCAGTTCGGTGGTTGGGGTGAAAGGAAATGCGGGCCAAGCAAATTATTCGGCTTCGAAAGCCGGGATTATCGGTTTTTCAAAATCCATGGCTTTGGAACTGGGCTCGCGAAACATTCGCGTGAACGCGATCGCCCCGGGTTTTATCGAAACCGAAATGACCGCAAAATTGGACGAAAAAACCGTTGCGGGCTGGCGCGAAGCAATTCCATTAAAACGCGGCGGAACGCCCGAAGACATTGCCAACGCGTGTATATTTTTGGCAAGTGACCTCAGTGCGTACATCACCGGCCAAGTGCTGCAAGTGGACGGGGGAATGTTGACTTAAATCCAAGATTTTTTTCAGTCTGAATGACGACACAAACCATTTTTTGGATACTATTGGCGGCGATCATCGCGATCGGAATTGCTTTGTTCCAATATTATTTCAACCCAAAATCTTCCACGAAAAAAAGAGCCAACACGTGGTTGGCAATTTTGCGGTTCATCAGCTTGTTTTGTTTGTTTTTGTTGCTCATCAACCCCAAATTTGTTCAACAAAATTATTATTTGGAAAAACCCAATTTGGTTGTTGCAATAGACAATTCCAGTTCCATTGCCAATTTTGGCAAAACGGAAGCGGTGAAAAATTTTGTGGCCGAATTGCGGAACAATTCCGAGTTGGCCGAACGCTTCAATTTGCAATTCTACTCGTTCGGGGAAAATTTTGAATTGTTGGACTCCTTGAGTTTTTCCGAAAACCGAACCGAAATCGGGGGAGGTTTGCGGAAACTGCAACAGGTTTACGACCAAAAAACCGCACCAGTTATTTTGGTGACCGATGGCAATCAAACTTTTGGGGCAAATTATTTGTACGTGGCCAAACAACTCGACCAACCCATTTATCCGGTTGTGGTGGGCGACACCACACAATATCTCGATTTGAAAATTGGGCAATTGAACGTGAACCGCTACGTTTTTTTGAACAACAAATTCCCTGTAGAGGTTTTTGTCAATTATACGGGAACAGAACCGGTTGAAACCGATTTTTTTTTGAAACAGGGAAACCAAACTGTGTTCAGAAAAACCTTGAATTTTTCCGAAGAAAACACTTCCGAAACTATAAATGCCGTGTTACCCGCAAATCGCGTGGGCGTGGAAACCTATACTGCCGTTATTGAACCGATTTCTACCGAGAAAAACAAGGCGAACAACCAACAAAATTTCGCGATAGAAACAATCGACGAAAAAACCAATGTATTGATCGTCGCCGGAATTTTGCACCCGGATGTTGGGGCGTTGAAAAAAGCCATCGAAAGCAATCAACAACGTTCGGCGAGCATTAAAAAACCCGGTGAAATTGTTGAGTTGGAAAAATATCAATTGGTGGTTTTGTACCAGCCCAACCGTAATTTTGGGCCGCTTTACGAAAAAATAGCGCAACAAAAAATCAACACGTTCACCATCACCGGAACGGCAACGGATTACGGGTTTTTGAATTCCACACAATCCGATTTTACCAAAAATACCACCCGACAAACCGAAAGCTACTTGCCGGTTTTCAATGAGAATTACACGGTTTTTCAATTGGAAAACATTGGTTTTGCTGATTTCCCTCCTTTGAAAGATAAGTTCGGGAGTATGGATTTCAAGAACGCTTTTCGTCCAATTTTGTTTCAAAACATCAATGGTTTGACGACCGAAATTCCGTTGTTGGCAACGCTTGAAAATGAAGGTCAGCGAAAAGCCTATTTGTTCAGCGAAGGTCTGTGGAAATGGCGGGCGAAAAGTTTTTTGGACGAACGCTCGTTCGAAAGTTTTGATGAATTTATTGGGAAATTGGTGCAATATTTATCTTCGACAAAAAAACGCGATCGGTTGGAACTCACCTATGATTCTTTTTACAACAAAGGCGATCAAGTGATTATTGAAGCCAACTATTTTGACAAAAATTTTGTGTTCGATTCACGAGCAACTTTAAATTTGACGGCAAAAAACAAAACTTCCGACGAAACTTTTCGGCGCCCTTTTCTGTTGAAAAACAACAGTTTTAAAGTGAATTTAAGCGATTTGAAACCCGGGGAATACAAGTTTACGGTGAGTGTGGAAAATCAAAATTTGTCAAAATCGGGCGAATTCACTTTAGTCGATTTCGAAGTGGAAAAGCAATTCATGAACGCTAATTTTGAAAAACTTCAACAAATAGCCACGAACAACGAAAAGCAAGTTTATTTTTTAAACAATTCCACGAATTTGGTCAAGGCTTTAATGAACAACGACGCGTTCAAACCCGTTCAAAAAAGCAACAAAAAAAGCACGCCGCTGATCGATTGGTACTATTTGTTGGCGATTATTGTATTGGCACTTTCCGCGGAGTGGTTCTTGCGAAAATACCGTGGATTGATTTGACCCCTTCGACAAGCTCAGGGTGACATCTTCAAAGACTTAAGGTAGCTAATTTTGAGAATTGTAAAATGCAAAAAAAGCGTTTTTATTACTTGATAGCACTCCAATATTTGGGGTTCCGTTTTCACGGTTGGCAAGAACAACCCAATGTTTTGACCGTTGAAAAAATGCTGAAGCGCACTTTGAAATATGTTTTTGAAGAAAAATGGTTCAAAGTGATCGCTGCAGGAAGAACGGACGCAAAAGTTTCCGCGAACCAAACTTTTGTGGAGTTGTTTGTGGAAGAAGAATTGGAAATGCTTGGTTTTTTGGACCTGCTCAATGAAAATCTTCCGCAAGATATTCGTGCGCTGGAAATATCCGAAACCGACAGGAACTTCAATATTATTCAACATCCAAAAGAAAAGGAATATGTGTATTTGTTCACTTTTGGTGAAAAACCCCATCCATTCAGTGCGCCTTTTATGGCCCATATTTTCGAAAATTTGGACATTGAACTTATGCAACATGGCGCAAAATTGTTCGAAGGGAAACACGATTTTCGTTCCTATTGTTTCCGCCCGACCGAAAATACGCAAACCGAAGGCGAAATTGAATGTTGCGAAATTGTTGAAAATACGCTTTTTACCGCGAATTTTTTCCCGTCGAAAAGCTATTTGTTGCGCGTTCGTGGAAAAGGCTTCAAGCGCCACCAAATTCGATTGATGATGGGCGCGTTGATCGATTTGGGAAAAGGAAAAATCGATTTGGCGTTTTTGAAAAAAACCCTCCGGCCGGAAAACGAAATTGTGTTGGAACACATCGCCAAAGCTTCGGGTTTGATTTTGAACTACGTACAGTTGGATTGATTTACAACCACTTTTTTCGTTTGAAATACCACAACATTCCCAGAAAGACAGCGATCATTATCCCCCAAATTGCAAAATACCCGTAACGTTCGTCGAGTTCGGGCATGTATTCAAAATTCATTCCATAAACACCGGCAATAAAGGTCAACGGAATGAAAATACTCGCCATAATGGTCAGGACTTTCATCACTTCGTTCATTTTATTGCTGATCGTCGTCATGTACATATCCATCAACCCCCAGGTCATTTCCCTATAAATTTCCACGCTTTCGCAAACTTGGATAATGTGGTCGTTGATGTCTCGAATATAGTTTTTGGTTTTTTCTTCAATAAAAGGATGTTCACTTTTTTCCAACTGTTTAATCACTTCCCGAAGAGGGAAAATTGCTTTTCTGATTTTCAGTATTTCCCTTTTCAATTGCTGAATTTCCAATGAAACGCTTTTGCGTGGATGTTTCAAGAACAATTCCTCTTCCAAATCTTGTATTTTTTCGCTGATGTTTTCGATGATCACAAAATAATTATCGATGATGGCGTCCAAAATGGAATACATCAAATAATCGGTGCCGACATTTCTGATCCTTCCCTTCGAATTGACGATGCGGTCGCGCAACCCGTCGAACACATCTTCTTTGGCCTCTTGAAATGTCAACACTTGGTTTTCTTCCAAAACAACGCTGATGTGTTCTTTTGTGAACTCATTTTTGTCGTCGTAGTACAACATTTTCAACACGATGAACAAATAATTTTCGTGTTCTTCTATTTTTGGCCGCTGTTGGGTGTTGACAATATCTTCCACAATCAACGGGTGCAATCCATAGTGTTTTCCCAGTTTTTCGATTTCTTGGGTGTTGTTCAAGCCGTTCACATTGATCCATACATTTTGGTCGGTTTCTTTGAACTTGAACGCGTCTTCCAAGTTTTCACTCTCATGGCGTTGATGGTTTTCTTTGTCGTAGGCGATGATTTCCAATGTCGAAATCGATTCTTTTTCACCAACATAGGTTACCTCGCCCGGCAATTGGTGCAAGGAACCGTATTTTCTTTTTTTGTGCAGCGGTAATTTCATAAAACCATTTTTTTGAATTATAAAAGTATCGATTTTTTTGAGCGGGTTTTAACAGCAACACACAATTAATAAAATAATTTTCAAATTATAAGTCTGTGGGCTTATATTGTTTAATTATAAGTCTGTAGGCTTATATTTGTCAATTATAAGTCTGTGGGCTTATATTTTGTAATTATAAGCTTTTAGACTTATATTTGGAAAACATTATTTTCAGAAACAAATGCGCGCAGCTATTTTAACCAGTGATTTCATCGATTCTTCCCAATTAAAAAAGAAAGAATTGCAGTATGTGCACAAGGTCCTTCAGCAAGAATTTGAAGGCTTGCGGAAACGTTTCCCAAAAAAAACAACGCATTTTGAAATGTACCGGGGCGACAGTTTTCAAGGAATTATTTTGGATCCGACAATCGCTTTGAAAATTGCTTTTTGTTTGAAAAGCAGTGTAAAAAAGCTCAATTTGGAGAAAAGCAATCCTTTCAAAGCCAAAAAAAGCATGGTCGATTTCAGAACGGCTTTGGGAATTGGCGAAATTGACGGTGTTCCAAAAAGCTTGAAGGAAGCCACTGGCGAAGCTTTTTTGTTTTCCGGCAGAACCTTGGACGGCATGAAAATCAAACAACAAAAAACCAGTTTGAAAACCGCCGATGAAAATATTGACCATGAGTTTGAAGTGCATTTCAAATTTTTCGACCAACTCACCGACCGATGGTCCATCGCCGCTGCCGAAGTGGTGTATTATCTCTTGCAGGACTTGAAAGAAGTAGAGATCGCGGAAATAATCGGAATCAGCCAATCGGCGGTAAACTCTCGAAAAAAAGCCAGCGGTTGGGAAGCAATTTCAAAATTGTTGGTGCGTTATGAAACCGTCATTTCCAAAAAAACCGATCCATGAACAATGTTGTTCCCATTTTGTTGCAATTGTTGTTGGCGCACATACTCACCGATTTTGTGTTGCAGCCAAATGCTTGGGTCGCACACAAACGCGAGTATAAAATAAAATCGAAATATTTATTGGTCCACGCGTTGATTGCCGGAATTTTGACCTATATTTTCCTGCAGCAATGGCAATTATGGGTTGTTCCGTTGTTCATCGCTGTGTCCCATTTTTTCATCGATTTGTGGAAATTGAACACCAATAAGGACAACCTGGCCTATTTTTTATGGGATCAATTTTTGCATTTGCTCGCAATTTTGTTGGCATGGGTTTATTTGATCGATGGCTTTGATAAAATAGGAGCTTTTTTGGGGGAACTTGCAAATTCGCCCACCGTTTTGGCGATCATCGCCGGATATTTATTGGTGATTTTTCCGACCGGTTTCATTGTCGGGAAAGCAACCGAACGCTGGCAAGATGACATTGAAGAAATAGCGGGGAAAAACAGCAGTTTGAAATCCGCCGGGCGGTATATCGGTATTTTTGAACGTATTTTGGTGCTGACGTTTATTTTGACTGGAAATTTTTCGGCCATTGGTTTTTTGATCGCCGCAAAATCCATTTTGAGGTTCAGCGACAAAACCGGCACCGGCGCGCGAAAACAAACCGAATATGTGCTCATCGGAACCTTGATGAGTTTCGCGATCACCATTTTGCTCGGATTTTTAATACGCGTATGCTGTTTCTAAAAGCTGCATATTTTCTTGAATCCGCTCTTTCACGATGCCCATCATTCGTTTGTTCAAGGCCGAAGAATTTTGAATATAGATCGAATATTCCTCCAAAGTGAACTGTCCGATGATCATTCCTTTTAGGCTATTGCGGAATTTCATGTCTTTTTGAATGGCATTTTCCACATAATCGAAACGCTTTTCGATCGGCAATTCATAAAACACATTTTTGTGTTTTTGGACATAATTTCTAAAAGCTTCCAACAACAAACCGTCTTGGAATTTTGCGATCGGGCGTAGGGTTTTGTTCTGAAACCGCTCGTCCGAAGTCATATTTTCGGAAATCCTCGCGGCAGGAATTTCCGGCCGCGTGGCCAATAATTGTAAATCGCGCTGGTTCATGCTTTCTGGGTTTTAATAAAATTACGGCTTTTTCCTATGGAAAATAATTTCTTCAAAAAGACTTTTGAACGGGTTTTCAACAATTTTTTTTAAGAAAACGTCGGGTTTTATGGGTTAAATTCCTCTTAATCCGCCTGAAGCTTTGGGTTAGAATTGTTACTTTTACGTTAAATTCAAAATTAGTATGATTACTTCCATAAATCCATATACCGGCGAGCAAATTGCCAAATTCAAAGAGCTTTCAAAGTCTGAAATCAACAAAAAGCTCAAAAATGCAAATAAGGCTTACCAAGATTGGAAAGCGACCCCTTATGAGCACAAAGCCGATTTGATGAAAAAATTGGCCAAGGTTTTGGAAAAAAATAAACAAACCTATGCGGAAACCATTGTGCAGGAAATGGGAAAACCCATTTCGCAAGCCGTTGCGGAAATTGAAAAATGTGCTTGGGTTTGTAATTATTATGCGGAAAACGCAAAAGTGCACTTGAAAAGGGAAATGATAAAAACCGACGCCAAAAAATCGTATGTGAGTTACGAACCCATCGGTGTGGTGTTGGCGGTAATGCCTTGGAACTATCCCTTTTGGCAGGTTTTCCGTTTCGCTGCACCGGCGTTGATGGCTGGAAATATCGGGGTTTTGAAGCATGCGAGCAATGTGATGCAATCGGCGGAAAATATTCAGCAAGCATTTTTGGAAGCCGGTTTTCCGGAAGCTTGTTTTCAAAATTTGATCGTGAAAAGCAAAAAAGTCGAATTCATCATTCGCAACAAATATGTAAAAGCAGTGACTTTAACCGGAAGCAAACCTGCCGGGAGCGCAGTTGCCTCGATCGCGGCAGAGGAAATCAAAAAATCGGTTTTGGAATTGGGCGGGAGCAACGCCTTAGTGGTTTTTGAAGATGCTAATATCGACAAAACGGTTGCTACTTGTGTACAAGCACGTTTTCAAAATACGGGTCAAAGCTGTATTGCGGGGAAACGTTTGTTGGTGCACGAATCCATTTTTGAAGTTTTTATGGAAAAATTCATCACCAAAACCCGCGAACTCAAAAGCGGCGACCCGATGGAAAAAGACACGTATATCGGAGTTTTGGCTCGAAAAGATTTAGCCAAAACCTTGGAAGAACAATTGAAACTTTCAGTGGAAAAAGGAGCGAAAATTGTATTGGGCGGAAAACGCAGAAAAGCCTATTTTGACCCCACAATTGTCATCAATGTGAGCAAAAAAATGCCAGTTTTTAAAGAAGAAACCTTTGGTCCATTGATGGCGGTGATGCATTTCAAAACCGATATGGAAGCCTTGGATTTGGTGAATAAATCGGATTTTGGATTAGGGGTTTCCATTTTCACTGAAGACATGGAACGGGCAAAAGCGCTCGTGCCGAATTTTGAAGATGGGGCGGTTTTTGTGAACGAACTGGTAAAAAGCGATCCGCGTTTGCCATTTGGCGGCACCAAAATTTCCGGCTACGGCCGTGAACTTTCCGAACACGGAATTCGGGAATTCGTCAACAAAAAAACGGTGTTTTTCAAATAATTGGCAACGTAAGTTGAGAATCTGGAATTTCAATAAAATTAGTAACTTGCAATAAAAAAGAAATGGGAGGCTTAGCAATATCAAATAAAGTTTTGGATAAATATTTTGGTTATTTGAAAAACCTTGACAACAAAGCCAAGAAGAGTTTGATTGCCAAACTAACCAAATCCATTAGTAGAACCAAGCCCTCAAAAAAAATTGGCCTATCTAAAATGTATGGTGCTTGGGATGATGACCGAAATTCTGATGAAATAATTTCGGACATTAAATCCTCACGAGTTGAAAAACCAAATACAGAAAGTTTTGAATGAACTATTTATTGGACACTAATATCTGCATTCATTTTTTCCGTGGGAAATTTAATCTTATCGAGAAATTTCAAGAAATAAAACTTGAAAACTGCGCCATTTCGGAAATAACATTGGCGGAACTTGTTTTTGGAGCAGAAAAAAGTTCCAACCCCGAAAAGAACCATCAACTGATCGATAAGTTCACTGAGCAACTGAAAATACTTCCGATTTTCAATTCAATAAATATTTATGCAACTGAAAAAGTTAGGTTAAGAAAAAATGGAACCATGATCAGTGATTTTGACTTACTAATTGGTTCGACAGCTGTTGCCAATAAGTTAATAATGGTTACTGAAAACAAGAAAGAATTTGAACGGGTTTCCAATATTGAAATTGAAAATTGGATAATCCGATAAGAACTTATTCCACAAACATTCGTTGGTGAACCGGCGAGTTCATTCCGCTTTCGCCAATGGTTTTGAAAGCATTGGGGTTTTGTTGCGGATATTCAAAAGGCACCAGCCCCGGCGCAATTTGATCCAAAGCCGCGGATAAAAGTGGTTCATTGGGGTCGCCCAAAACGCCCAAATTATTGAAATCTTCTTGTAGCAAAATATCGGGTTCGATGCCGTTGGCGTAATCGGTAAACCCGTCGGCGTTCACGGATTTTAAAATCAACGGTAACATGGCGTAACGATGGCCCAAACTCACGTTTACTTTGCTGGTGTAGGTCGGGGAATCGTAAATAACGGTCGAACCTTGAAATTTTCCGGTGGTGGTTTCGCCAATTTGGACAATGTCGATATACGGCATCAACCCGCTGATCACCAGTTCGCTCGCGGAAGCACTGCTGGAAGTGGTGAGCACAAAAACCCGGTTCAGGTTCAGGCTGTTGATGGTTTCGCCAGTCGCTTCAATTTCATTGTTGAACACAATATTTCGGGACGAAAAATTTCCATTATAAACCAATTCCACAAAAAGTTGCCCGTTGAATTGCCCGGTGATCATGCTCGACAAATCGTTTGCCGTTTCAATGCTTCCACCGCCATTGTAACGGAGGTCGAGCACCAAATCGGTAATTCCTTGCGCTTTGAAATCGGCAAAAACAGCGTTCAGTTGGCTATCAAAATCGGATGTGAACGCATTGTACATCAAATACCCGATTTTTTGTCCACTTACGGTCAATACTTTCGAAATATATATCGGATTTTCGGTTACCTGTCCTTTGGTAAGCGAAATACTTTCTCCGGTCGCCATAAGTTCATCGCCGTTCAATGTGGCCAAACCAATCGTGTAGGAGGTTTGCGAAAACAACGCGTTAAAATTACTTTCGGTAATCGTTTCCCCATCTACGGAATTGAAGATCATTCCGCGTTCCACGCCGTTTTCGGAGGCTGATGTGTTTGGTAGAACATAGCGAACATAGCCGAAAATTTCGCCCGAAGCTTGTATTTTCACCAATCCGAATTCCATTCCGTTGTTCAAGGTAACGCCGTCGAGCAATCGTTCCAAAACACGGTAATCATCGATCAAAAAACTGAACCGGTCTTGTTCCACCAACAAATGATCGAACAAACTTTCGGGCGTTGCAAATGTGGACAAAAATGCGTTCAATTCGCCCAAACTTCCAAAACGGTCGTCCGCCAAATCGGGCTCATCGGCTTTGTACAAATAGAAAATGCTCAAACCTTCATAAATAAAATTCTGAATATCGAGCGTGGTGGCAAAACCGATTTGGTCGTCCCGATCTTCGAAACAGGAAACGAACATGCTTCCCACAAAAAAGGCAATGAGCAGAAGTTTTAAATTTTTCATATATTTCATAGCTGTGTTCAAGTTATTGTCACTGATAAAATTTTCCGCTTTTGCGGGAATTCAGCCCCTAAAAGTAAGGATACTATTATAAATTGAAAATTATTTGTAACAAAAGATGGAGTTGTTCGTCATCCAATTGTTAAGGCAGCAGTTTTAAAAACCAACCAAAATGAACCAACAAGCGTTTTTGGGAATTTTCGATCCCCTTCGCGACCGGATGTACCGATTGTCATTGCGCTTGTTGGTTTCAAAAGAAGCAGCCGAGGATGCTGTGCAGGAAGTGTTGTTGAAATTGTGGGAACGGAAGGAAAAACTCCAAAAATACGACAGCCCGCAAGCCTATGCGATGACAATTGCCAAAAACCATTGTTTGGACCAGTTGAAATCGAAGCAAAACAACAATTTGCGCATTGTGCACAGCAATTATGAGGAGAACAATACGCCCTTGCAAAAACAGTTGGAAGCAAAAAACGATTTTGAACTGCTTCAGGAGATAATGAAAACCCTGCCCGACCAACAAAAGGCAATTATCCAACTGCGCGATATTGAAGAAATGGAATATGAAGAAATTGCAGAAATTATGAACATGAACGAAACCGCGGTCCGCGTCGCTTTGTCGCGCGGAAGAAAAAAATTGCGGGAAGCTTTGCTAAAAAAACATCGATATGGAACGGTTTGAAAACATAGAAAAATTGGTGGAAAAATATTTGGAAGGAACCACTTCGTTGGAAGAGGAAAAAACCTTGAAAGCCTATTTTTCTTCCGAAAACGTGGCGCCCCACTTAAAAGAATATGCAGTTTTGTTCGGGTTTTTCCAATCGGAACGCGAACAAGTTTACCACCCCCAAAAAGAACCGGTTTTCAAAAAAGCCAAAAGGTACACTTGGTTTGCGGTTGCCGCCAGCATCGCGATCATTGCCGGGGTTTTCCTTTTCAAACCCGCTCCACAACCCGAGTTGGGAACCATCGAAGACCCGGAGGTTGCTTTGCAAAAAACAAAAGAAGTGTTGCATTTGATCGCGCAACAATTGCATACCGGAAAAGAGGGATTGGTGTACCTCACCGAAATAGACAACACCAGGGATGAATTAATAGAAAACAATTTAAAATAGAAAAAAAATGAAAAAGTTGAAATTTATAATTGTGTTGGCCTTGCTAATGGCCCCGATTTTGTCGAACGCGCAAAATTTTGATAAATATGCGGAAATGAACGACGTGACTTCGATGTTGATCACCAGTGAAATGTTCAAACTATTGACCGAAATAGACTTTGACAGCACCGATCCGGAAACACAAGCCTATGTGGATTTGATCGAAAACTTGAAAAACATTCAAGTCTATTCCACCACTGATACAAGTATTGGTGCAAAAATGGCTGCGGACGTAAAAACGTATCTCGGAAATTCTTCCATGAACAAACTGATGAGCTTCAAAGATGACGGAAAATCGGTCGATTTTTATTCAAAACCCGGAAAATCCTCTGGGTATGTCAGCGAATTGTTGATGTTCATGAAAGGAAAAGAAAACGGCGAACCCCAAGCCATCATTATGCGAATTACCGGCAACGTGGACTTGAAACAAATTTCAAAACTTGCGGAAGATTTGGAAGTTCCGGGTGCAAAAGAATTGGAAAAAATAGAAGAACAAAAATGATAATCAATATGAAAACACTCGCAAAAACTTTTACCGCACTATCGGTATTTTTATTGATGGCCTGCGGTGGTCCATCGCTTGAAAAATATTATGTGGAGAACCAAGAAAAAGACAATTTTGTTGTGGTAAACGTTCCTTCCGATGTGTTGATCGGGGATGCTTCAAAACTATCAAAAGAAGAAAAAGCCACCTTGGAAAAAATTGAAAAAGCCAATGTGCTCGCTTTTCCCTTGAATGAACAAAACAAAACAATGTTCAAAAAGGAAAAAGCGGAATTGGAGAAAATTTTGAAAGACGAGGAATACAAATTGCTGATGAAATTTGGATCGCCGGAAAAAGAGTTCAAATTAATGTACACCGGCGACCCCGAAGCCATTGACGAAATAATCGTTTACGGCTCAAGCGAAGAAGCGGGTTTTGGCGTCGCACGGATTTTGGGCAACGACATGGACTTGGGCGCAATGATGAAATTGGTAAAATCGCTGAAAGAGAAAGATGTGGAATTGAACATTGAAGGAATTGAAGGGCTCCAAACCATGTTCGAAAAAGAAGAAGACAGTTTGTAGGTGATCGACTGAAAATGTAATCAGTTATATTTTGAAACACACTTGTTTTGCCCTAACCCTAAAGGGAATCAAGTGTATTTCAATCCTTTCACCCTTTAGAAGGGGGCAAAAAAGGATTGAAATACGCTCATTACTTTGAAACTGATTAGTTACAAATAATCAAATCCCCGTATAATTTTGCGGGGATATTTTTTTCAACTCCGTTTTGATGGTTTCGGAAACCTCCAAGGTTTCAATGAAATCGGCAATGCTTTTCGCACTGATTTTTTCATTGCTGCGCGTCAAGCCTTTCAAAGTTTCGTACGGATTTGGATATCCTTCGCGCCGCAAAATGGTTTGAATGGCTTCCGCAACAACCGCCCAATTGTTTTCAAGGTCCTGGTGTAGTTTTTCTTCGTTCAGCAACAATTTTTCCAAACCTTTCAAGGTGGAGTGAAACCCGATCAAGGTATGCCCGACCGGAACGCCGATATTTCGCAAAACAGTGCTGTCGGTCAAGTCGCGCTGCAAACGGCTGATCGGCAATTTTGCAGAAAGGTGTTCGAACAAGGCATTGGCGATCCCCAAATTCCCTTCGCTGTTTTCAAAATCGATGGGGTTCACTTTGTGCGGCATCGCAGAAGAACCCACCTCGCCTTTTTTGATGCGCTGTTTGAAATAATCCATGGAAATATAGGTCCAAAAATCGCGGTCCAAATCAATGAGAATGGAGTTGATGCGTTTCAAATTGTCGAACAAAGCCGCCAAATGGTCGTAATGCTCGATTTGTGTAGTAGGGAAGGAGTGCTGCAGCCCCAAGTTTTTCACAAAACCATTTCCAAATTTTTTCCAATCGATATTGGGATAAGCAACTTTGTGCGCATTGAAATTTCCGGTGGCGCCCCCAAATTTCGCCGCATGCGGAACCGTGTTCAACAAACGCAGCTGCTCTTGCAACCGAACGGAAAACACTTCGATTTCCTTGCCCAAACGGGTCGGAGAAGCCGGTTGACCGTGGGTTCGTGCCAACATCGGAACATTTTTCCAATCTTCCGACAAAGCGGATAATTTCTCGGAAATGGTTTTCAACAAGGGCAAATATGATTTTTCGACCGCTTCCTTCAACGATAGCGGAACCGCCGTGTTGTTGATGTCTTGCGAAGTCAATCCGAAATGGATAAATTCTTTATAGTTCTCCAAGCCAAGCTGCGCGAACTTTTCTTTGATGAAATATTCGACCGCTTTTACGTCGTGGTTGGTGGTTTTTTCGATTGTTTTGACCGCTTTTGCATCTTCCAGCGAAAATTCCTCATAAATTTTCCGCAAATTTCCATAAACGGAACGATCGACGTTTTTGAGTTGTGGCAACGGAAGTTCGCACAAAGCGATAAAATATTCAATTTCGACGCGGATTCTGTATTTTATAAGTGCTTCTTCGCTGAAAAAAGCAGCAAGATCATCGGTTTTTGAACGATACCTTCCGTCGATTGGGGAAATTGCCTGTAGCGGATCCATTTTTTTGAATTTTAAAAAGGCAAAGATAACTTTTATAAAACAAGCGGGGAAACTAGGGTTTCATTTTCTTCAAAACCATTCGTGCCCGCGCTTGGTAGCCCGCACTTTTTGAAGCATAGTTTCGATCCAAAATAATTTTCAGTTCCGGGTGTATCCACGAAAATTCCGTTCCCAACAATTGCAGGCACGTCATCGCGTGCGCTTGGGCAGCAACTTTTTGATCGGAAAGCATCCAATGAAAACAGGTTTCGATAATTTTTTCGCGTTGTGGTTTTAGTATATGCAATTGGGTGGCCGCATCTTTTTTTACGTAATGGGCGATCATCAAAAGCTCGCAAATTTTTCCGGCCGGCCGAATTTCGGCATCTTTTTCAAGCAATCCGATTTTGGAAAAAAATTCCTTTGAATAAGGCAGAATTATGGAAAGGTCGATGTTACAGACAAATTCCAACAAACGACAGGCTTTGGCCGAAATTTTCGGTTTTCCCGAAAAACACAATTCCAATAGCATGGGCAAATAGGCTGGTTTTGTCAAAAAGAGATTCACCAATTTTGTTCTTTTTTCCGTAGAACTGCCAATAGCGAGCAATTTTTCGGTTAACTCAAAATTCGAAAAAGGTTTTGTTTTCATTTTTTTGAAGAAATCGTTTTAAGCTTGCTCCAATGAAGTGATTTAAACTTTTTCGATTGAAGCGAAAAATAGGGATTTTTGTTTCAGATGAAGACTTTTTTGAACCGCATAGCCATAGCTATGGGGTAAAAAAAAGACAAAATATGGGACAAAAAGAGCATTTTGCAGCCAATTGGAAAAAGGTTAAATCACTTCAATAGTTTTTTTACCAATCGCGGAACCCCGATCGAAGCTTTTTCGGCAATGATATGGAAATTCTGGCTTTCGGAAATTGCAGGTTTCGGGTCGATGAAATAAATCGGGGTTTTCATGGGGGCAAAATTCATCAATCCAGCTGCGGGATAGACTTGCATGGAGGTTCCAATAATGATCAAAATATCGGTGTTTTCAACTAGTTTTGCAGCGGTTTCCAACATGGGAGCCATTTCACCAAACCAAACCACATGCGGGCGGAGTTGTGAATTGTGTTTGCAAAAATCGCCTTCGGTCAAATCTTCCGTCCAATCCAAAATCAAGTTTTCATCAAAGGTGCTGCGAACTTTGAACAATTCGCCGTGCAAATGGGTGACCTTGCTGCTTCCGGCGCGTTCGTGCAAGTCGTCGACATTTTGAGTGACGATTTCCACTTGGAATTTTTGTTCCAATTCCGCCAATGAAAAATGGGCCGGATTGGGTTTCACGGTTTTCAATTGTCGTCGGCGTTGGTTGTAGAAATCGAGCACTAAACTTCGGTTATTTTCCCATCCGATGGGCGACGCAACTTCCATTACATCGTGGCCTTCCCACAAACCATTTTCGTCGCGAAAAGTTTTCAAACCACTTTCGGCACTGATTCCGGCGCCCGTAAGTACGGTGATCTTCTTCATTTTTTTTGGTTCAATAATTAATAAAGGTGTATTTTGGTCGTTTTTAACCGTTTGCGTTTTTGTTTTTTCATGTTTTAACTTTTTCGGACCAACATTAACTAAAGGTTAACGAAGTCAAGGAAAACAGCAAAACACATTCGACGTTAAATACAGCAAAACCAAATTAAAAAAAATAACCATGAAAAAACTAATTATGGCCACATTTGTGGCAACGGCTTTTTTGGCAACGAGTTGCAGCGATGATGACATCAGCGATCCGTTGAACCCGATCGGCGATTCAAAAACCTATGAATTGCATTCGGTGTCGGATCCCGCTGTTACCGGAACGGCCACTTTTAACAGGAACGAAGATAACACAACAACCATAAAATTGGAACTGGAAGGCGCTTCGGGCAGCGAAATGCACCCAGCGCATATTCATTTCAATTCCGCGGTGGAAACCGGAGATATTGCCATCACGTTGAACGCTGTTGGCGAAAATGGCACCAGTGTTACCGATGTTTCCGAATTGGACGACGGAACCGCGATCACCTATACCGATTTGATGGAATTTGACGGGTATTTGAATGTACACATGAACGCGGAAAACCTGGATGTTTTGTTGGCGCAAGCCGATATTGGCGGAAACGAGCTGACGGGCGAATCAAAAACTTATGATTTGCACGAAGTCGATGTTCCGGGGGTTACCGGAACCGCAACTTTTGAAAAACGAAAAAATGGAACCACTTTGGCAACTTTGCAAGTGGAACCGACAAATGATGACGATATGCACCCCGCGCACATCCATGCGAACACCGCGGTGGAAACAGGGGCGATTGTTCTCACGTTCAATCCCATCGATGGGGCTACCGGAAAAAGCTATACGAATATCGAAACCTTGGATGACGAAACCTCCATTTCATACGATGATTTGATGAATTTTGACGGCTATTTGAACGTGCATTTGAGCGCGAACGATCTTGGAACCTTGGTCGCTCAAAGCGATATTGGACAAAATGAGCTGACGGGCGAAACCGAAACCTATGCTTTGGATCCTGTTTCGAACCCCAACATTAGTGGAAATGCGGTTTTTGCGGCCCGGGCAAATGGCGAAACCTTGGTGACCATAACCTTGGAAGGAACAGTTGATGGCGATACGCACCCGGCCCATATTCATTCCGGATCGGTTGCTGAACCTGGCGATATTGCCATCACCTTGAACAACGTCGATGGCGAAACCGGCATCAGCGCGACCAATGTTTCGGAGCTCGATGCGGACGGTGCGATCAATTATGATGCGCTAATTGAATATGACGGCTACCTCAATGTCCATTTAAGCCCCATAGATTTGGACATTCTTGTCGCCCAAGGGAATATTGGCGCGAACGTGGAATAATTTATAGAACAAGAAAAACGGCGTTTTAAAAAATGCCGTTTTTTTAGTGTTTGGATTGAGCAGTTATTTTTTTGAAAAACCGCTTGTGGATTTAATTGAAATGATTAAATTTGCAGCTCGAAAAAAATCTTAAGATTTAAAAGTTTGATCAGATGAAAAAGGGAATCCATCCGGAAAATTATAGAATGGTCGCGTTCAAGGACATGTCCAACGAAGAGGTGTTTTTAACAAAATCGACCGCGGAAACCAAGGAAACCATTGAGGTTGATGGAAATGAATATCCGTTGATAAAATTGGAAATTTCACGAACTTCACACCCGTTCTACACCGGAAAAACGAAATTGATCGATACCGCTGGACGAATCGACAAGTTCAAAAACCGTTATTCCAAATTCAAAAAAGAAGCAAAACCTGCAGAAAAAACAGAAAAATAATTTTTACTGCAAACTAAAAATTATTTTTTGGAGATATAAAAAACCTTGGCGAAAACGATCGTCAAGGTTTTTTCGTTTTATAGAATAAAAGTGTTCATTCTTCTTCCGAAGGAAAAGTGGCATCGGCGATTTTTTTGGCTTCGTCGTAATGGTTCCTTTCCACCTGTAATTGTACCTGCCCGGGCAAACCACCACCAAATCCGGAGCGCAAACCCGACTGAAAATTATCTTTCACCAACGATCGGATCCCCGCTTTTTCCAAAATGGATTGCAAATATTGGATGTTGACCTCCGTGCCGGTGTAAACCGTGATGTGATTGGATTCCGTGCTCATCGTATGTTGTTTTAAATGGGTTGAAACATTCAAGTTAAAAATAGGAAATCTTTGGTTGGGTATCCCTGTTTTTATCTTCAATTTAACAGTATCGGGGATGAAACGTAGGACATTTCGGAGCTGCTTACTTGTCCACCGAGACAAAACTTGCTAAGTACCGGAAATTTGCAGAAACCACTGCCCGCTCTATGTTTTATACGCATTGTTGTGCCACGGCTTTTTTTATTTTGAATTCGACTGAACGAGTGGTTGAAAACCTCCATATACCATTCTTTCAGCATCAAAAATCAATCTTTTGGGGTTGGTCAACGGGGCAACTAAATCCGCCATTCTTGAGTCAGTCGGAACTTGCTTGTTCGCTCTATCTCGAATCTCTTTGGAAGGAAATATAACCCATCCAAAAACAATTACTTCATCTTCTTTCAAATCCACTAATTCAATGAAAGAACGTGTGCCTTCTAACTTCAAATCTTCTCCGACATACTCAAAGTATTCAAGTGCTCCATATTCTTTCCAAATTTCCGCTATTTTTTCAGCCACACCTTTGTATTCATTCAAGTGAATTCGTGGAACTGGAAGCACAAATCCGTCTATGTAATTTTCCATAATGTCGTTTCTTTTATTCAAATGTGTGTTGCTTTTTTAGTTGTTGCACAACATGTTTTCGCCATTTTGAAAAAAAAATCAATTCGTGATGTTCCGGCTGTTTGCGCTTCCTGCACCTACGATTCGGTCATAGCGACCGCCCAATTCCCGATAATAGACCAATACGGTATATTGGTTTTCGGTTTCGTCAAAATCACCACTGATAATGCCACTGTTTACGGATCCATCTTTGTTGAGCAATATGTACTTGTAATTGTAAAAACCTTGTTTGAAAAGCCGGGAAGTTTCGTAAGCGCCGGTTTGTGGGTTGTAGGTGAGTTTGTTGCTGTTGTCCAAAGCAAAATTGTTGAAATTTCCGTACAAATACAAACTTCCGCCGTTCAACTCTTTCGGACAAAAAAGCGAAAAATGCATCCAAATATAATCTGCTTCGACGACGTCGTTCCTCCCTTCGCTCGAGGTGACCACAAAACGACCGTTGATGTCCGGGTTATAGGTATAGGGTTCGTCGCCCCGAATTCCGTCGGCATATAAATAATGATGGTAAATATCCAGTAGCTCAATTCGTCTGGTGCCTAAATTGGCGGCGCGTAAATCTTTGCTGTCAAAACCCAAATATTCGTTTCCGCCCCAAAAAGAAGCTTCTTGGTCGTATTTATAAATCAGTTTGTTGCCGATGGTGTATTGCGGTACTAAATTGGAAATCGCCGAATGCAGATCGTTGTTTTGGACCACCAATGTTTTGACCGTTTGTTTGGGGTTTCGGAAAATAAAAGTTTGGTTTCCCGCCCCAAAATCGCTTCCCACCGAAAAATTCACGCTTTGTTTGGTGTCGATGAATTTCAAGTCGCGCGCCCTTTTTATTTCCACGGCAACTTTTGCAAGCGTTTCATAGAGAATGAATTTTCTGGAAAACACAATTTCACCGGCGCCGTTCAAAATTTTCAACAAATAATTCCCGCTCACTTTTAAGCCTTGGGTGCTTTTGTTTGGAATTCGGAGTTCGTAGTGCGTGTAGCTTTGCAGGGTTCCGAAGGAATTTTGGGAATTCATGATCCGCAAATTGTCAAACCCGTCCAAAAATTCGTTTTTTGACAGGTCCGACAGGGTCCAATCAAAATCGTAGTGCTCAATTTTATAATAATAATTTTCCTCGTTGGCATTGAGGTCGTCAAAAGTCAGCACCAAGGGCGTCCCCAATTGAACGATCGGTGTTCCGCTAAATTCTTGCCCTGCTCCTTTAAAACGAATAGTTCGGATGTTTTCCGGCGGAAGCATTTCATAAACCTGTGCGTTTGAAAAATTTAGGAAAAACAAACAAATGTATAGGGGCAATAATGATTTCATCGAGGAGAATTTGCGCTAAATATACATAAAATCCATAAAGCCCTCAAAACAATTATTTAGAACAATTACAAATAACAAAAGTTAAAGCGGTTTGCGTTTCAAAATGGGATTTTAATTCGTTAAATTTGCATCCGCGAAAAATAACGATAATATTCTTTTTTACTATGTCAAAAGACATTAAGATTAAAAAAGGGCTTGATTTGCGGTTGAAAGGCGAGGCGGAAAAAATTCTGGAAGATGCCCCCCGGTCAAAAACCTACGCGATTAAACCTCCCGACTTTCACTCGGTCGTTCCTAAATTGGTCGTAAAAAAAGAAGGAACAAAATTGCTTGCCGGCGATGAAATCTTCTTTTCCAAATACAACGACAAACTTCGTTTTACCGCTCCCGTGAGCGGAACTTTGAAAGAAGTGGTCCGTGGTGACCAACGGAAAGTAATGGAAGTGGTCATTGAGGCCGACGCCGAAAACTCCTACAAAGATTTTGGAAAACTAAACGCCTCCACGGCAGATGCGGAATCTGTGCGCGAAAAAATATTCAAAAGCGGTTGCGGTGCTTTTTTGATCCAACGGCCATACGATATCGTTGCGAACCCGGACGATGAGCCCAAGGCAATTTTCATTTCCTCGTTTAATTCGGCTCCCTTGGCGCCGGACATGGCGTTTGCTTTGGAAGGAAAAAAAGAAGCTTTTCAGGAAGGCATCAACGCCCTGGCGAAACTGACTTCAGGGAAAGTTCATTTGGCGGTAGAAAAAAAAGGGGCTTCTTTTTTTAATGATATTCAAAATGTGGAAATTTTGAAGGTTTCCGGACCGCACCCGGCTGGAAATGTCAGTGTGCACATTCAAAAAACCGCGCCCATCAACATGGGCGAAAAAGTCTGGACGCTTGGCCCTGAAGATGTAGCCATTATCGGAAACTTGTTTTTGACGGGGAATTTTAAAGCCGAACGCACCGTCGCGGTGGCCGGAAGCGATGCCAAAAACAGAAAATATTTTAAAACTTTTATCGGAGCGAACAGTTCCGATCTAATTGGAACGGTCGATGAAAACATCCGTATCATCTCTGGTGATGTTTATACCGGCCAAAAGCTTACGAACAATCAGTATGTCGGCTTTTATGACAATATGCTCACGCTGATCCCCGAAGGAAACCAGCACCGTTTGTTGGGGTGGTTGCCGTTCACCTACAACAACATTCCGTCCATGTCGCACACGTCGCTATCGTGGATGTTCCCCAAGAAAAAATACGAGCTCAACACCAATTTGAACGGTGAAGAACGTGCCTTGGTGGTGACCGGCGAAATGGAACAAGTGATGCCGCTCAATATTTACCCGATGCAATTGTTGAAAGCTTGTATGAGCGGAAATATCGAAAAAATGGAAAATTTGGGAATTTACGAAGTTGCCCCGGAGGATTTTGCATTGATCGATTACACGAACACCTCAAAATTGGAAGCCCAGGAAGTGATTCGCCTTGGCTTGGATTTAATGATTACCGAAGTTGGCTAAAAAAGGAAATATGGAATGGATTAGACAAAAGCTCGACAAATTCAAAGAGCCGTTTTCGCATGGGAAAAAATTAGAAAAATTCGCCCCTGCCATCAATGCGTTGGACACGTTTTTGTTCGTGCCGAACCACACCACCCAAAAAGGTGCGCACGTTCGCGATGCGGTCGATCTGAAAAGGGTAATGATCACCGTGGTGATCGCTTTGGTTCCTGCGCTTCTTTTCGGAATCTGGAACACGGGTTACCAATATTTGACACAAATTCAAACCGAAGTGCCTTTTTGGGACGCATTCGGATTGGGGCTTGAAAAAGTGTTGCCAATGATCATCGTTTCCTACGCCGTAGGTTTGGGATTGGAGTTTGCATTTGCTATCTTTCGGGGTCACGAAGTCAACGAAGGTTATTTGGTGACCGGCTTGCTCATTCCAATGATCATGCCCGTCGGAATTCCACTTTGGATGGTGGCTTTGTCCGTGGTTTTTGCCGTGGTGATCGGAAAAGAAGCTTTTGGTGGAACAGGAATGAACGTTTTGAACCCGGCCTTGACCGCACGGGCATTTGCGTTTTTTGCCTACCCAACCTACATGTCCGGAACAAAAGTTTGGGTAATGAATTCTGGAACCGTCGATGGGGTTTCCGGGGAAACCATTTTGGGAACGCTCGCTTCCGGAAACGAAGTAAGCTACGACGCCATGAGTATGTTTTGGGGAACCATTCCCGGTTCCATCGCCGAAACATCAACCGTTTTGATTTTGCTTGGCGCATTGATTTTGCTGTTCACAAAAGTGGGAAGCTGGCGCATTATGCTGAGCGGGTTTTTGGGCGCCGCGGCAATGGGGCTTATTTTTAACGCCTTGCCGTCATTGGGAATCGAAGGAAGCGCTTTGAGCAATTTCACTTGGTGGAAACATTTGATCGTGGGCGGTTTGGCCTTTGGAATTGTCTTTATGGCCACCGACCCCGTTTCGGGAGCACAAACATTTCGGGGAAAATGGATTTACGGATTTTTGATCGGTCTGTTGGCCGTTATGATCCGGGTGTTCAACCCGGCCTATCCCGAAGGCGTGATGATGGCCATCTTGTTGATGAACGTATTTGCGCCCACCATTGATTACTACGTGGTGGAAAGTCATATCAAACGAAGGAAAAAACGGGCAAAAACATTGGCCCAACCTATAAAAACTGCATAGAAATGGACAGAAACAGCAATTCATATACGTTTATTTTTTCCATTGTAATGGTAATTGTGGTGGGAAGCGCACTTGCTTATGCCGCTACAAGTTTGGCCCCATTGCAGAGCAAAAACGTGAAACAGGAAAAAATGCAGAACATTCTTGCCACGGTCGGTATCGAAACAGACCGTACCGGCGCCCAAGCAAAATATGAGAAATATATCGAAAAGGAAATCGTTTTGAACAACAAGGGCGAAATCGTGGAAAACAGGGAGGCTTTTAACGTTGATTTGGCCAAGGAGTTGGACAAACCTGTTGATGAGCAGGTCTTTCCATTATACGTTGCCAATGTGGAAGGGAAAAAATATTACATTGTACCTGTCCGCGGCTCGGGACTGTGGGATGAAATTTGGGGCTATATTTCTTTAGAATCCGATTTGAACACTGTGGCGGGCGCAACATTTGACCATGCGGGTGAAACTCCGGGTTTGGGTGCTGAGATAACAAAAGATTGGTTCGGGGGAATGTACGTTAACGAAAAAATATTTGACACGGAAGGCAATTTGGTGGGTATATTTTCGGTAAAAGGATATGCCCAACCAAACAACAACGACGACCATAAAGTGGACACCATTTCCGGTGCCACTATAACAAGCGATGGGGTAACGGCGATGATTTCGGAACGTTTTGCACATTATGTGCCCTATTTCAAAAAACAAGAAAATTTTAATGTCGGAAATTAAAACAGTCATGGCACAAAATAATTCTAATACAACAACCGAAGAACAAAAGGAAAAAAAGAAAAATGAAATGATTTTTTTCCTTTCCAGTTCGGAAGAAAAAGAACATTTTCTGTCCAAACGGAACCGAAAATTGTTGACCGATCCGTTGAATGATGACAACCCGATCACTGTTCAGGTATTGGGAATTTGTTCGGCCTTGGCGATCACCGTGCAATTGGAGCCGGCAGTCGTTATGGGGATTGCAGTAATAGTCGTTATTGCGGCCAGCAATGTGATCATTTCTCTTTTGAGAAACCTGATTCCAAACCGTATTCGCATCATTGTGCAATTGGTGGTCATAGCCGGATTGGTCGCCCTAGTGGACCAAGTGCTGAAAGCTTATGCTTACGATGTCAGCAAGCAACTCTCGGTTTTCGTGGGCTTGATTATCACCAACTGTATCGTAATGGGCAGGTTGGAAGCATTTGCCATGGGAAACAAACCTTGGCGGTCTTTTTTGGATGGAATTGGAAACGGAGCAGGCTATGCATTGTTGCTGGTGCTCGTTGCTTTTATTCGCGAACTTTTTGGCTCGGGAAAATTGTTTGGTTTTGAAGTTTTGGGCCACAACGGGGCCACCGACGCGGCTTCCACCGGCTTGTACGCATTGGGTTACGAAAATAATGGGTTTATGTTGCTTTCGCCCATGGCTTTGATCATTGTGGGAATTATTATTTGGGCGCAACGTTCCAAAAACCGAAAACTAATTGAAGAAGATTAATAGTAGCTTAGGCCTTAAAAATTAAAAAATATCAAAATGGATTACGTCAATTTATTTGTCAGGAGCGTTTTCATCGAAAACATGATTTTCGCCTATTTTTTGGGAATGTGTTCCTATTTGGCCGTTTCAAAAACCGTGAAAACTGCCGTTGGATTGGGCGCTGCGGTTATTTTTGTCTTGGCGATCACCGTTCCGTTGAACTTCTTGTTGGACAAATATTTATTGAGTCCGGGTGCTTTGGCCTGGCTCGGTCCCGAATATGCCGATCTTGATCTCAGTTTCTTGAGCCTCATCATGTTCATCGCTGTCATTGCGGCAATGGTGCAACTGGTCGAAATGATCGTGGAACGCTTTTCTCCGGCTTTGTATGGTTCTTTGGGAATATTCCTTCCATTGATCGCTGTGAACTGTTCCATTTTGGGTGGTTCATTGTTCATGCAACAAAAAGATTTTTCCGGGGTTGATTTAGCACTTACCTATGGAATCGGAAGTGGGGTGGGTTGGTTTTTGGCCATTTTGGCAATTGCAGCTATTCGTGAAAAAATCGCATATTCCAATGTTCCGGCACCGCTAAAAGGTTTGGGGATTACTTTTATCCTCACGGGATTAATGGCAATTGGGTTTATGAGCTTTATGGGAATCAAATTATAATTATAAAAGACATTAATTACGATGGGTATTTTTGAAATTATCATAGCGGGTTTAGTTGTTTTTTTATTGGTCATCTTGTTGTTGGTCTGTGCACTTTTGTTTGCAAAAGCCAAGTTGATTCCTTCAGGCTTGGTTACCATACTTATTAACGGAGAAAAGGACATGAAAGTCGGAAGGGGAGCGAGCCTGCTTTCCACTTTGGGTGAAAACCAATTGTTTTTGCCCTCTGCTTGCGGTGGAGGTGGTACATGCTTGGAATGCAAATGTATCGTAAGCGAAGGCGGTGGAAGTATTTTACCTACCGAAGAACCCCATTTCACCAGAAAACAAGTCAAGGAGGGGTGGCGGCTTGGTTGCCAGGTCAAGGTGAAAAACGATATGAAAATCAAAATTCCGGAGGAAGTTTTCGGAATTAAAAAATGGGAAGCCACCGTTACCCGAAACTGGAACGTGGCTTCGTTCATTAAAGAATTTGTGGTCGAGCTTCCGGAAGAAATGGATTACGAAGCTGGTGGTTATATTCAAATTGAAATTCCAAAATGTGAAATCAAATTTGAAGATATCGACATTTCCGCCCACCCCGAAGAACACCCCGACGAAAAAGAAAAATTCCAAAAAGAATGGGACAATTTCAAACTTTGGCCCTTGGTGATGAAAAACGACGAAACCGTGGAGCGTGCGTATTCCATGGCTTCCTATCCCGCTGAAGGTCGCGAAATTATGCTCAATGTCCGAATTGCCACCCCGCCTTGGGACCGTTCAAAAAACACGTGGATGGACGTGAACCCCGGAATCGCTTCTTCTTATATTTTTGCCCAAAAACCGGGCGACAAAGTAACGGTTTCCGGCCCTTATGGTGAATTTTTTATCAATAACAGCGAAGCCGAAATGTTGTATGTTGGTGGTGGGGCCGGAATGGCACCGATGCGTTCGCACCTGTACCAACTTTTCAGAACCTTGAAAACCGGTAGAAAAGTTACTTTCTGGTACGGAGGGCGTTCCAAACGTGAATTGTTCTACATTGATCATTTCCGAGCACTAGAGAAAGATTTCCCGAATTTCAAATTCTATTTGGCGCTGTCAGAACCACAAGACGAAGACAACTGGAAAGTGAAAAAAAGTATCGAAGATGAAGGCGATGGGTTTGTAGGCTTCATTCACCAAGTGGTGATCGATAATTATTTGAACCTTCATGAAGAGCCCGAAGAAATTGAATTGTATTTTTGCGGCCCACCATTGATGAACCAAGCGGTCGAAAAAATGGGGAAAGATTTTGGCATTCCCGACGAAAACATCCGTTTCGATGATTTTGGAGGCTGATTGTAATCAAAACAAAACCAACCCGAATTTTGAGTTCGGGTTTTTTTAGCTCGAAAATGGCGGAACTGAACAAACAAGAACTGCACAATTTGGCGATGAACATCGTCGGAAAAGACTTGGAAGCGCAAGGCTACGAGTTTTTGGGCGTCAACAGTAAACTGAAAAAAGATCCGCAATTCGTGGCCTTGAAAAACAAAAAATTGCATTTTGTGATCGTGCGCGCAATTTCCTATCCCGATGATCCGGCCGTTTTCGATGCTTTTTTTATGGAAAACATAAAAGCCCACGCTTTGAAATTTAAAGCCAAGACCTATTACGCGGGCGTGGGCTTGGCCAATTCCGAAGATTATGAACAACCGGTCAATTCAACAAAAGATTATGTGGTCAATTACAATGGCTTGCAAGAAATATAAAACCATGCGCTTCCTCCAGTTTTTTGTGCTCGTTTCATTGATGATTTCTTGCGGGAAAAAAGCCCCAAAAGAAATCGTTTATTCAGGAAACGCCTTGGGAACCACTTTTCAGGTAAAATATTTCGATCAAGCTGGATTTGATGCAGAAAAAGGAATTGATTCCGTTTTTGTGGCGATCAACCGATCGATGAGCACTTACTTGGAAAATTCGGATATTTCCAAAATAAACAAAGGTGATTCCACATTGGTGGTGGACGAAATGTTCGTGGAAGTTTTCAAAGCTTCCAAAAAAATATACCGCGAAACGCATGGCTATTTTGACCCGACAGTTGGGAAAATGGTCAATTTTTACGGATTTGGGCCCGAAAAATTTTCATTGAAAATAGATAGTTCAAATATAGATTCCTTGATGGAATACGTGGGTTTGAATAAAATAAAACTCACTCCAAAACATACTGTCAAAAAAACCAACCCGGAAATTTATTTGGATTTCAACGCCATCGCAAAAGGCTATGCCGTGGACCGGGTCGCGACATTTTTGGACCAGAAAAACATCCAAAATTATTTAGTGGAAATAGGAGGCGAATTATATGCAAAAGGAAAAAATTTGGCAACAAAAAAGCCATGGACGGTCGGCATCGATGACCCAAACCAGACTTTGAAAAAACGAACCCTTTCTGCCGTTATGAAACTCAAAAACCGGGCAATGGCCACTTCAGGGAATTACCGAAAATTTCGAATTGATCCGGAAACAGGCAAAAAATATGTCCATACCATTGATCCACTTACCGGATATCCGGCGAAAAACAGTTTGCTGAGCGCCACCGTATTGGCAAAAAACTGTATGCTGGCCGACGCTTACGCCACTTCGCTGATGGCAATGGGTTTGGAAAAATCGAAAGAATTTTTAAAAACTCTTCCGGAAATTGACGCCTATTTGATTTATGCCGAGAAAGATAGCGTTCAAACTTTCATGACCGAAGGTTTTGAAAAACAGTTGTTGAAGGAATAAAGTTTCAAGTTTCAGATTCCAAAGATCAAAATTTCACTCCTAACTCCTAACTCTTAACTCATAACTTTTTTCCAACACACCGGAAGTATTTCCCCTTTCGCAAGTCGGTATTTTTCGATTTCTTCTTCGGAAAATTGTTGGGTGTAATCCACTTCTTCCACTTCAAAACCAACGTTTCTTAACTTGTCGAAATAATCCCTTCCATAAACACGTACATGGTCGTATTGTCCAAAAATTTTCGCCCGCTCTTTTGGGTCGGAGATGGAATCGTTTTCATAGGTTTTTTTCCTTGACAAATCT
This sequence comes from Flavobacteriaceae bacterium, assembly GCA_035705295.1. GTDB lineage: Bacteria > Bacteroidota > Bacteroidia > Flavobacteriales > Flavobacteriaceae > DASSWG01. The sequence goes on along the minus strand of DASSWG010000005.1, from coordinate 7,267 downwards.
TGAGGAATTTGTAAAATTGCCAGGCCGCCGGGTTTTAATATGCGAAACAATTCTTCCATGGCTTTTTGGTCATCGGGAATGTGTTCCAACACATGGTTGCAAAAAATCACATCGAAGGCGTCATTTTCAAAAGGCAGATCGCAGATGTCGGCTTTCACATCCGCCAAAGGCGAATTAAGGTCAGTGGTGGTGTAATCGAGGTTTTCCATTTTTCGGAAACGTTTGTAAAACGCTTGTTCAGGGGCGAAATGCAGCATCTTTTTTTTGGTCTTGAAAAAACCGGTTTCGTTTTTCAAATAGAGCCATAACAACCGGTGGCGTTCCAAGGATAGGGTGGAAGGGGAGAGCACGTTTTCGCGCGGATTTTCATAACCATAGGGCAAAAATGTTCGGAATGATTTTCCGTCAATGGGGTCGGTGTGTTTTTTTCCGCGAAGCGCAAATGCCAAAACCGGGCGCGCCAAGAAACTTAAACGGATCAATACCGGCCGGGGAATACGATTAAGAAAGAATTTAAAAAGTTTTTTCATGCCGCTCAGCAATCCGTGAAATTCGTGATCAATCCGCGTTAATCTGTGATTTCACCCGAAATTCATCTTCTTCGTTGCTCTCAATTCCAAGCGCCTCATAAATATAATCGAATGTGGAAAGCAACTGGGGTTTTCCGTCCACCAAAGCCACATCGTGTTCAAAATGTGCGCTGGGTTTTCCGTCGGCGGTCAAAATGGTCCAACCGTCTTTTAGCTGCACAATGTTTTTTGTTCCCATATTGATCATCGGTTCGATCGCGACCACCATTCCTTCCACAAACTTTTTCCCGCGGCCGCGTTTGCCGTAATTGGGCATTTCCGGGTCTTCGTGCATTTTTGATCCCAGTCCGTGGCCCACCAATTCCCTTACAACACCATATCCATGATCTTCGGTATATTTTTGAATAGCAAAACCCACATCGCCCACACGGTTCCCTTTTTTGAATTCCCGAATGCCCATGTAAAGCGATTCTTTGGTGACCTGCAACAATTTCTTGGTTTCCTTGGAAACTTCGCCCACCTCAAAAGTATAGGCGTGGTCACCGTGAAAACCGTTTTTGAAAGCTCCACAATCAATGGAAATAATATCGCCGTTTTCCAATGGTTTTTCATTCGGGACGCCATGCACAACTTGTGCGTTCGGGCTCATGCACAATGAATTTGGAAAATTGTACAATCCTAAAAAGCTCGGTTTCGCACCATGGTCGTTTAGAAATTCATAAGCGAGTTTGTCCAAATGCAAGGTCGTAACGCCAGGTTTTACCTCCCTGGCGAGCATTCCCAAAGTTTTGGAAACCAGCAGTGCACTTTCGCGCATCAATTCGATTTCTTCGGTAGATTTTGGAATGATCATAAAAACACAGATTTCACAAATTAAATGGATTGCACGGATTTAAGTGTTGGCAAAGTTACGAAGAAACAGACAAAATGAAGGGTTTGAATTTTGATTCAAAATTCAATTGAACATTCCTGTATTTCAAAATAAATTTGGTCGAATGAAAAATTTATATTTACTTTGTTTTTCAAAGTACTTTTTAAAATGGAATCAAAAAATTATTTAAAAGACATCGGTGAGATCAAGAATTTGATGAACCGTTCTTCCCGTTTTATTTCGCTAAGCGGACTTTCTGGAATTTTAGCGGGATTGTACGCATTGATTGGGGGCGCGATCGCCTATTTTTTCCTTTTTCCCGAGCCGGGCGGGTTTATTTTGTTCAATAGCTGGAATTTTAAAATGCTGATAGTTTTGCTGCTTTCCATCGCTGTTTTGAGCATTGTCACCGCTTTTTTGCTCACCAGCCAAAAAGCCAAAAGAAATGGCGAAAAAATTTGGGACCTTACCACACAGCGGTTGTTGTTCAACTTTTTTATTCCTTTGGTAACGGGTGGAATTTACATCCTTATCAAGCTCAATAGCCAACATTATGGGCTTACCGCTTCATTAATGCTTATTTTTTATGGATTGGCATTGGTGAACGCTTCCAAATATACCATCGGGAACATAAAATACCTCGGTTATGCGCAAATTATCATTGGTTTGGTTTGCGCCGCTTTGCCCGGATTTGGATTTTGGTTTTGGCTGTTGGGGTTTGGAGTCTTTCATATCGTGTATGGCACAATAATGTATTTTCAAGAACAAAAAGCGTAAATGTGGGAATCATTGACAACATAAACAAACTCTTTGACCACCGTGTGCGCTTGGGGATTATGTCCATTCTTGTCGTGAACGAAGCCGCCGATTTCAACCGGTTGAAAGAATTGCTGAACGTGACCGACGGCAATTTGGCCAGCCATTTGAAGGCATTGGAACAAGTGAAGTACGTACAGGTGGAAAAATCTTTTGTGGATCGCAAGCCCAACACAAAATATTCGACCACAAAAATCGGAAAACAAGAATTCAAAAAGCACATCGATGCCTTGGAAAAATTGATACCAAAATAGAAGGACAAATTTTTTTATTAATCAACTTTGAAAATCAAAGTACTTTAAACATTGAATTATGGAACAGAAAAAAAGTAAACCAGGAATCAACAAGAACAAAAGGCTCATCGGCATTTTGACCGGAGTAGCGATTCTATTGTTTATTCCATTGATCGCGATGCAGTTTACCGAGGAGGTAAATTGGAACTTGTTTGATTTTATCGTTATGGGAATCTTGTTGCTCGGAACGGGGCTGTTATGTGAATTGGTAATGCGGAAAGTGAAAAAATCCGAATACAGAATCGCTATTTGTGCGGGTATTCTTATCGCATTCTTTTTCATTTGGGTGGAGCTTGCCGTCGGTATTTTCGGGACACCTTTTGCGGGAAGTTAGAATATTTGAGAAATTCCATCCCGAGGTCTCGGGACAAATTCCAAAACCCAAATTCCAAAACCTGAAACAAAAATTTAAAAACACAAATCTCAAATCTAAAAACTATGGAACAAAACAAAAACAAACCTGCCTGCCGGCAAGGCAGGTTCGGAACTTGGTTGCGCAACTCGATCACCGCGCGAATGCTGGTCGTAGGATTTTTATTGCTGGTGCTGCTCATACCGTTGGAATCGGTAAAAAGTTTAATCCGCGAACGCGCCGCGCGCCAAGAAAAGGTCACGGACGAAATCAACCAAAAATGGGGAAACGAAACCACCCTTTCCGGCCCGATTTTAAAAATTCCCTATAAAACCTACAAAGAGGTGCGGGTTTACGATGAAAAGGCAAAAAAATATTTCACGGAAAATGAAGTCATCGTAAAAAATGCCTATTTTTTTCCGGAAAATTTGAACATTGTCTCCAAAGTCGAAACCAAACCTTTGCAACGCGGTATTTATGAATCGGTGGTCTATACCGCGAATATTCATGTTACAGGGAACTTTCCAAAAATAGATTCCTTAAAAATGGAGGTTCCACAAGAAGACATCCTTTGGGAAAAGGCCACCGTTTTGTTGCGTACTTCAAATCTAAAAGGCATTCGAAATGCTTTACTGGTAAAAGTCGGAATACAAGAATTGAATATGGAAATGGGAACCGACTACAAAAACAGTTTGGAAAGCGGGAGCATTGCCAATTTTAAAGAAAAATCACAGATTTCCCTGCCTTTTTCGTTCAACCTGAAAATGAATGGTAGCAAAAGCTTAATGTTCGTTCCTATTGGTAAAAACACGACCGCGAAAATGAGCTCCAACTGGCATTCCCCGAGTTTTGATGGGCAATTTCTTCCGAAATCCCGAAAAGTCTCCCCGGAAGGTTTCGAGGCGGCTTGGCAGATTTTTCAAATCAACCGGCAGTTCGGGCAGTCCTATTTTGGCGAATTACCCAATTTGTGGGAACATACATTCGGCACGAATTTCATCATTCCCGTGGACGAATACCAAAAAACCGAGCGTGCCGCGAAATATGGATTTATGGTCATTGGGTTGACGCTGTTGGTGTTTTTGCTCATTCAACTGGTGAGCAAAATTTACATCCATCCATTCCAATATGCAATGATCGGCTTGGCCTTGGTAATGTTCTACACCTTGTTGTTGTCCATTTCTGAGCACGGTTCATTTTTGGGCGCATACCTGATCGCAGCAGTTTCGGTTTTGGCGCTCATCGTCCTGTATTCCCGTACGATTTTAAAAGGCAACAAATTCCCCTTGCTTGTTTGCGGAAGTTTGGCCAGTTTGTATCTTTTCATCTATGTCATCATTCAACTGGAAGACTATGCACTTTTAGTGGGAAGCATTGGTTTGTTCTTGATTTTGGGGATAATTATGTTTGTATCAAGAAAGATTGATTGGGGGTTGGAGTGACAGAGAGAGATATAAAATTGGTATATTTGTTGTTGAGCAATATTTATACTTTAAACTTAATGAGCCCTACTATCTTTAGAAATAGGGGATATCGGTTCTTTTTCTTTTCCCGCGAAGAGGCAAGGGAACACGTGCATATCGTTTCGGGAGATGGTGAAGCCAAATTTTGGTTAAAGCCACAGATAGAATTGGCAAAGAATTATCGGTATAACCGAAAACAGTTAAGAGAAATAGAATCGCTAATATCAGAACGCTATGATGAACTCATCAACGCTTGGAAACAGCACTTCGACGGTTGAAGTCACCCATATTTCGGCTCACGGGGTTTGGATACTTGCCCACGAAAAGGAATTTTTTATGCCCTATGAGAATTTTCCATGGTTCAAAGACCAGCCTGTAAAGACGATATTGAATGTTGAAGAACCTTCTCGGGGACACTTTTATTGGCCTGATATAGATGTGGATTTAAGCGAAGAAATCATCGAACACCCCGAAAGGTTTCCGATGAAAGCAAAAAAACAAATAAAAAATCAATAGAGCCCACCACACGATGCAATCGCGCGGGAGCAGGGGGGGTGGAGTGAAAACATAGACCTGCAAGGTTTCAAAAACCTTGTAGGTCTTTTTTCTGATTTGTTGTTTTTGGCTAAAACCACCAATTACTGTTTTACCGTACACCCAATAGCCTTGGTTTCTTTTACTGAAACTTCGCGCCCAGCCAAAAGGTCGTTTACGGCATTGGCGGCAAAACGTTCTTTTACCTGCGATGCGTTGCGCACATTGTCGTCGATCGCACCAATATACCGCACGATGTTTTTCCCGCCTTCCTTTTCCAAAATATAGACATGCGGGGTTTTGGTGGCGCCGTATTTTGCATAAATGGTATTACTCTCATCGAACAAATAAGGGAATGTAAAACCTTTTTCCCTTGCCCGTTTTTGCATTTCCGTATAACCATCGCCGGAAGAGATTTCGGGGTTGTTTGGGTTGATGGCGATGACGGGATAGCCTTTGGATTTGAACTCCTTGTCCAAAGCAATAATACGGTCTTCGCTGGCCACGGCAAACGGGCAGGTATTGCAGGTGAAAATCACAATAAATCCCTTTGCCTCGGGAAAATCGCTTAGGGAAACCATGGAACCATCCACGTTTTTCAGTGAAAAATCGGTGGCAACATCGCCAATTTCATAGCCTTTGTTGTTCAAAACTGTAAACCCGAAAAGGGCGACAACCACCAACAACAGAGGTAGCCTAAAACCAATTGATTTCAAATTTTTCATCGTTCTTGTTTTTTTTATATTTTTTTAAAATCTATTCCTTCAAAAAGGAAGCCAGTTCTTTTTCCAACTCGGCATAGGTGTAGGATCCCTCACGAAACGTTCTGCTGTTTTTGTTGTAAATAATTGTGGCCGGAATGGAACCGCTCCACTTTTCGCTCACTTTCGGGATCCAAGTGTTGGCGTCCCCATCACTCAAAAATACGACTTTCGATTGGATGTCGTGTTTTTTAATGAAAGGGATCAACCGGGTTTCCAATTGTTTCGGAAAATCCAAACTGACCAAGATCACTTTCACTTTTTCACCCGCATATTTTTCGTTTATTTTTTCAAAGGCTGGCAGTTCCTTTACACAGGGCTTGCACCAAGTTGCCCAAAAGTTGACGATGTAGGTCGTGTCGTTTTTCTTGTGAAGCAAAGGCTCGAGGGCTTCAAAATCCAGTACGGGAATTTCTTCCGAATTTACAAAAGTAGCTTCGGTTTTTATCTGCGTATCCGGTTTTTTTCCCTTGTCCTGGCAACCTATCAAAAACAGGAAGAATATCGATAAAAAAAATGTTTTGGCCATAATCTTCAAATAAAACAAACAAACAAATTTTGATTTCACTCCTCCACCAACACCCATTCACCTTTGTCCAACAACGGGATGGCTTGTTTGTATTTTAGGGATTTGTTTTCACCGTTCATTACATTTTTGATGGTCACTTTTTCGTTGCGACCAATTTTTGGTCGTTCGCGAACAATGGTTTCGGTCACTTGTGGCCGTTGCCCGGCTTGTTGCCCGGCGGCACGGTTTTGGGCCGCACGTTCGTCCATGTTCTGAATTTCTTCTTTTTGGGCCTGCAAATCTTCTTTTGGACGACGTTGCCGTGCTTCTTGAACATTGGTGTTGTCCTGGTTGGGCAGTTCGCCTTTGAACAAAAACGAAATTACTTCTTTGTTCACTTCGTCCAACATAACTTTGAACAATTCGAAAGCTTCGAATTTGTAAATCAACAACGGATCTTTTTGTTCGTGGACCGCTAATTGAACACTTTGTTTCAATTCGTCCATTTTGCGCAAATGGGTTTTCCACGCGTCGTCGATAATGGCCAAAGTGATGTTTTTCTCAAAATCGGTGATGAGTTGTTTCCCTTCGGAATTATACGCTTTTTCCAAATTTGTGGCCACTTGAAGGGTTTTTGTGCCATCGGTGAACGGTACGGCAATGCGTTCGAATTTACTGCCTTGTTCTTCAAATACACGTTTGATCACCGGAAAAGCCAATTCGGCGTTGCGCTGCATTTTTTCTTGATAATGCTCGTAAGCCGCTTTGTATATTTCGCCCGCGATTTTATCGACGCTCATTGTTTTGAACTCTTCTTCGGAAAGCGGGGAGCTCATCGAGAAATAACGGATCAGTTCAAATTCGAAATTTTTATAGTCCGAAGCGCCTTTGTTGGTTTCGGCAATGGTTTCGGCGGTGTCGTAGATCATGTTCGCGATATCGACCCGCAATCGTTCACCAAAAAGTGCGTGGTAACGACGTTTGTACACCACTTCGCGTTGCGCGTTCATCACATCGTCATATTCCAACAAGCGTTTGCGAACACCAAAGTTGTTTTCTTCCACCTTTTTCTGGGCGCGTTCAATGGATTTTGAAATCATGGAATGTTGAATGACCTCTCCTTCTTCCAAGCCCATTCG
>DASSWG010000004.1:0-4186 GCA_035705295.1 Flavobacteriaceae bacterium | reverse complement strand
TTGGGCCAAGGTTAGAAATTGATCGACGCCCAGTTGTTCGGGGCGTTTGGCAAATATAGTTTCTTCTTTTAAATCTTCCGGCAAATTGAAACTTTTTAAACTGTTGCGCAAGGTTTTTCGGCGTTGCCCAAAAGCGGTTTTCACGACCTTGAAAAATAATTTTTCATCGCAGGGCAAGCTAAAATCTTTTTTTCGAACTAGTCGCAACACGCCACTTTCCACTTTGGGTGGCGGATCAAAAACCGTTGGCGGAACGCTGAACAAATATTCGGCTTCGTAAAAGGCTTGTACCAACACTGATAAAATCCCATAGGTTTTGCTGCCTTCTTTTTCGCAAATTCGTTGGGCGACTTCTTTTTGGAACATTCCGCTGAATTCGGGGATTTGATGTTTCCATTCCAGCATTTTGAAAACGATTTGCGTAGAAATGTTGTATGGAAAATTGCCGGTGATCGCAAAAGCTTCGCTTCCGAACAAATCGGAAAGATCGCATTTCAAAAAATCGGCTTCCACAATTCGAAAGTTGTTTTTTTGAACCAAATTGGGATGCGCTTTTTCAAAATCTTGCTCCAAATATTTGATGGATTCACGGTCCAGATCCATCGCGGTGACGGTGACGTCTTTTTTTAAAAGGTATTTGGTGAGCACGCCGGTTCCCGGGCCGATTTCGAGCACATTATCATACCCTTCAAAAGAAAGGGTGTCTCCGATTTTTTCGGCGGTTGCTTCGTCTTTCAAAAAATGTTGCCCCAAATGTTTTTTGGCGCGAACTGGAGAATTTGAACCGGTTTCACGATAAGGTGTTTTTTGCTTTCCGTCTTTTTTTTTGAATTTTCCCATCAATGTTCGCTAACGATTTCCAGTTCGGTTCGGAAAGCTACGAATTTCCCTTCGAAAGCTTTGGATTGGCCCCGGAGGTTTTCCGCGTCTTCTTCGTAATATTTTTGAAGTTTTTCTTTGTCCGTGAAATATTGCACGGAATAAGTGATGCCGCCCATTTCTTCTTGAACCATTACTTTGGTCATCAAAGCTTTGGTAAATTTCCCGGTGGAAAGCATCGCGGGAATATGCTCATTTTTCATCCAATCCAACCATTGGTCGTGGACTTCTTCTCGAATGTTGATGGTGACGTTGTAAATGAGCATTTCTTTTTTGTTAATTCGGGATTGGTGATCGGTTAATTGGTTGTTGCTGAAATTATCAATGGCGGATCAAGTCACAAATCTAACTTGCAACAATACTTATTTTTGTTCTTAAACTGCCTACTGCCCCCGAGACTTCGGGGCTTACTGTCAACTAATTACTACTCAACAACATCCCCGCGCAATTCGCGAAACCGTTTCCGCGCTTCCACAAAATAAATACTGTCTTCGTGGTTGAACAAAATTTGTTCGTAATTTTCCTTGGCTTTTTGGGGCTGGTCCAAGTGTTTTCGGTACAGTTCCGCCAATGAAAAATAAGCGTTGTCGGCCAAAATCCCGTCTTTGTACGAATCGATGATTTGTTGGTAGGCTGTTGCTGCTTTTTCATATTCACCGTTTTTTTCCAGTATTTTCCCTTTTCGGAACAAGGCGTCATCGATGATTTTTTCGTTTTGGTGTTTTTCCAGAATTTCGTCCAAAATGCTTAGCGCCATTTCGTTTTTTTCTTGAAAAGTGAACAAATCGGCTTTGGCGAACAGTTTCAAAGCGGTTTGGGTGGAATCTTCCAATGAGTTGTCTTTTATCAATAAACTCAGTTCCATCGCATCGTTGGCAATGAGTTGCGAAGTGGAGGTTTTCAAAACATCGAGTTGGGTTTCGGCCCAGTCGAAATCGCCTTTGTAATAACTGGTTTTGGCAACTTTGAATTGCGCTTTTTGCGCCAAAACATCATTTTTCACCAGTTTTTGAACTTGGCTGTAGTAAATCAAGGCTTGGTTGAATTGCTCGTTCAGCACCAAAATATCCGCCAGTTTTATTTTTGCTTTGGCTTGGTCGAATTTGTTTAAATTTTCTTCGAGCAATTTTTTCAACAATGCAATTGCTTCCTGTTTTTTATCTTGATGGAACGCCATAAAATTGGCATATTCAATTTGCAACGGAAAAGTGGCCGCGTTTTTTCCGTAGGTGGAAAACAATTGCTGAAAATCGGTTTCGATTTCGGAATGTTCTTTTTCGGTGGCGTTTTCCACTTTAAGGTTCATCAAAATTCCGTGCGCCCTCAATTTTCCATCGACAGTGATTTCGTTTTCGATGAGGTAGTTCAAAATTTCTGTTGCCGTTTCCAATTTTTTTTCTTCTTTGGCAATCAACGCCAAATCGAAAATACTGCGCAAACCGTTTTCCGAACGTATATAAATCGCTTTTTCCTGAACAAATGCTTTTTCATAATCTTTTTGTTGAACGAACAACCAACTCAACAATTGGTTGTAGAGCAAATCTGGGTTTGCTTGTAATTTTTTCAACAACAATTTTCGAAAAATTTGATTGGCTTCGTTTTCCGGATTTTCGGTGATGTATTGATTAAAAACCCGGTTCACGGTAAAAAACAAATTCGGGTTTTCTTCGATCAACCGCAGGTAGTTGACAAACATTTTTTCGGTTTTTCCCTGTTCACCATAAATACGCGCCAACTGAATGCTGAAATTGGTGCTGGGGCGGATTTCGTTGGCAATTTCATACGTTTTTGCCGCTTGTTCCAATAAGTTGTGTTTTTGAAATGCATTTCCCACGGAATAGGCAAAATTGGGCCGCTCGGAAATTTTTGAAATCGCTTTTTCGTATTGTTCCTTCGCCGCTTCCAAATTTCCCTGCAATTGATAATTGTAACCCAATTCCACCAACAGATTCGGGTAATTGGAAGTTGCCATCGTTTTTTGCATCAACAATTTGATGGCGTTTGCATATTGCCCCAATTCTTGATAAACAGCTATCAAGCCTTGAAAATACACTAAATTATTGGGGTGTTTCTCATACAATTCTTGATAAATGGACAAAGCTTTTTCATATTCGCCTTGCTCAAAATAATTTTTTGCCATGGCGGGTGATTGCGAAAACCCAGAGGTAACCGATCCTATAAAAAATAATATGAAAAATAAGTGGCGCATTGTGCTAAAGTAACAAAAATCGTGCGGGAAAATGTTTTTTAAACCTTCAAGGTTTTGTCCCCAATAATTATCGGGATTGCAGGTTTTTACTCGATCCGGTCAAAACCGGTATATTTTCGCAAGACTTCCGGGATTTCAATGCCGTTCGGAGTTTGGTAATTTTCCAAAATTCCGGCCAACACACGTGGCAACGCCAAAGAACTTCCGTTGAGCGTGTGCACCAATTCTTTTTTATTGTCCTTGTTTTTATAACGGATTTTCATTCGGTTGGATTGAAAAGTTTCGACATTGGAAACCGAAGAAATTTCCAACCAACGATCTTGGGCCGTGGAAAACACTTCAAAATCATAGGTCAAAGTAGCGGTGAAACCCAAATCGCCACCGCACAAACGCAAAATTCGGTAAGGCAATTTCAGTTCGCGCAAAATTTCTTTGACATGCCCTACCATTTGATCCAATGTTTTGTAGGAATTTTCTGGCTTTACCACGTTCACCAGTTCCACTTTATCAAATTGGTGCAAGCGGTTCAGCCCGCGAACGTGTGCGCCATAACTTCCGGCTTCGCGCCGAAAACATGGTGTGAAAGCGGTGCAGGCAATCGGCAATTCGTTTTCGTTCAATAAATTATCGCGGAACAAATTCATGATCGGCACTTCGGAAGTGGGGATCAAATACAAGTCGTCTTCGCCCACGTGGTACATTTGGCCTTCTTTGTCCGGCAATTGCCCCGTTCCGTAGCCCGAAGTTTCGTTCACCATCAGCGGGACTTGATATTCCGTGTAACCCGCCGCAGTGTTTTTGTCCAAAAAATAAGCGATCAGCGCACGTTGCAAACGCGCTCCTTTTCCTTTGTAAACCGGAAAACCGGCACCGGTGACTTTGTTTCCCAACTCAAAATCGATTAGGTCATATTTTTTTGCCAATTCCCAATGTGGAAGCGCTTTTTCGCCCAATTCCGGGATTTCGCCTTCGCGGAAAATTTCTTCGTTATCCTCTTCCGAATTTCCGCTGGGAACCGATTCGTGCGGCACGTTGGGAACGGTGTACAATAATTGCTGCAGTTTTTCCGAAGTTTCGTTCAAAGTTTCGCCCAGTTTT
>DASSWG010000003.1:0-13303 GCA_035705295.1 Flavobacteriaceae bacterium | reverse complement strand
CCATTTTGATCCAAATCAGCGGAAATAATTTTTGATATCCCGATGGATTGCGAGCCGTTGTCAATAATTTCCAACGGGCCAATTTGAGAAAGTGCCGTTTGTGTCAGTATTGCGGTCAAAAAGAAGGTAAAGTACAAATGTTTCATAATGGGGTTATTTTAAAACAAAAATAGCTTTTTTCATAATAAGTAGTTCATTTTCATATTTCTACTTCATCTCCAACAAATATTTTGCAGCTAGAAAAGGAGTGGTTTCCCTGTTTTCAACCGCTTTTAGTTGTTCTTTTAATTCTTTTTTAATGGCTGGGTTTTGGTAGAAATTTTGTTTCAATTGTTCGTCGATGGTTTGCAACAACCAAAATTTGTTCTGCTCGTTTCGATGGGTTTCGAAAAAACCGTTTGCTTTGGTTTCGTTTTGAAAAGTTTCGATCATTTCCCATATTTCGGTAATTCCGGTATTGTGCAAAGCACTGCATAAACTGACTTTTGGGTGCCAACCGCTTTTTTTTGGGGGGTATAAATGCAAGGCCCTTCGAAATTCGGTTTTGGCATGTTTGGCGGCTTTTTGGTTTTCACCATCTGCTTTGTTGATCACGATAGCGTCGGCCATTTCCATAATCCCGCGTTTGATCCCTTGCAGTTCGTCGCCGGCACCGGCCAGTTTCAGCAGCAGAAAAAAGTCGGTCATGCTGTGAACGGCGGTTTCACTTTGCCCCACGCCAACGGTTTCGATCAAAATCACCTCAAAACCCGCCGCTTCGCAAAGTATAATGCTTTCGCGGGTCTTTCGGGAAACCCCGCCCAGGGAGTCGCCCGAAGGGGAAGGCCGGATGAACGCATTTTCTTTTTTCACCAATTCTTCCATTCGGGTTTTATCGCCCAAAATGCTCCCTTTTGAAAGAGAACTCGTCGGGTCCACCGCCAAAACGGCCACTTTTTTTCCCAAATCGATAAGGTGGTTGCCGAAGGTTTCGATGAAGGTGCTTTTTCCCACGCCGGGAACTCCTGTGATTCCGATGCGAACAGATTTGTTGGAGTGGGGGAGGCAAGCCGCAATCAATTCATCCACGTTTTTTTTGTGTTTGGGCTGGTTGCTTTCCACCAAAGTGATCCCTTGGCTCAATGCGGTTTTGTTGCCTTTAATGATTTTTTCGCCCAAGCTTTTTCCCGAAATTCCCCGGTTCCGAAAGCTTTTGATTTTTTCCGCCGCGGAAAGGCTTAGGTTTTTTGAACCGCTATTTTTCTTATCATTCCCCAAATTTCAAGTTTTTTGTAACTAATCAGTATCGTCTTGAAATGCACTTATTTTGCCCTAATCCGCCGAGGCGGAAATCAAGCGCATTTCAAGCCTTTCACCCCTGCCCGTCCGGCAGGCGGGCTTTAGGGAAGGGGCAAAAAAGGCTTGAAACCTTTTCATATTAACGGAAACTGATTAGTTACGTTTATTTTATTTTTCATCCTTTTTCTATCTTCCAACTTCGGACTCCTCACATAAAACATTTTACACAAATTTATACATTCATTTTTTGAAAAGCGGAATAAACTTTGGTATATTGGTACATTCTTTCAAAACAAACAAAAAAAACAAAATTTTATGAAAACCATAAACACGGCAAAAGCGACCGCCAACGGACGCGCGGGACATGTAAAAACCGATGACGGAAAAATAGATATGGACCTGAGCGTTCCAAAAAGCATGGGCGGCGACGGTGGCCCCGGAACCAATCCGGAGCAGTTGTTCGCCTCGGCTTATGCGGGATGCTATGGAAGTGCCTTGTTGGCCTGCGCCAAGAAAATGCAGGTCGATTTGGGCGATTTCAACGTAAAAGCCACCATAAAATTGGGCGTGGATGAGGAAGGCGATCTCAATTTATCGGCGGTGTTGGATTCGTATTTGCCCGGTGTGGATGTTGAAACTGGTGAAGATTTGGTGAACCAAGCGCACGAAATGTGCCCATTTTCACGTGCCACGCGCGATAATATTGATGTGACGCTCAACTTGATGTTGGACGAATGACAATAGTTGGCAGTCACGATAGCTATCGGGAGTGTTCAGTTTGCAGTCAGTAACTGCTCACTGAACACTATTTCTAAAAGGAACCGCCACTACCACATTTTCCCAAGCAAAAAATAAATGATTGAGCGGGTTCCCGCTTTCAAAATATATGGTGAATTGTTCGATGGTTTTGTAGTTTTTCAATACCGGAACTTCGATTTTCAATACGTCGAATCGGGATTCCCGTGAAGGGGATCCGTCCGTTTTGACGCCCCAAGAATACATTTTCGAATTGAAGATGATTTCCCACGATTCTTTTTTCGGAACGGTCCACACGCTATATTTCCCAGCTTTCAACAAGGAACCGTCCACCAAAATGTCTCGGTTGGTTTCGAAGGTTGTGGCTTCATTTGCGCCCGTTCGCCATACTTTGTTGTACGGAACGAGTTCCCCGAAAACTTTTCTGCTTTTCTTATAAGGTCGGTTATAAAAAACCTCGATCTTCAAACTGTCGCTTTGAAAAACAAGCGTTTCTTCGGGACTGTAGGATTTTGTCCAGCCTTTCATCAAAAAAAATGCAGCGAATACGAGCACGAGCAGGCTTCCAACACCGATCAAGCTCCATTTTAGGGTTTTGTTCATGGGATTGTTTTTTCAGCATAAAAATAACAATTTCTTCGGAATGGAAATAAAAAAGCAAGAACTTGCAACAGTTCGAATTTTGTTTCGTCTTTAAAACAGAACAGCAAACCAACCAATCAAATTTTGTCGAAAATCGATTTAATAGAAGCCTGCAAACGCAACGAGCGAAAAGCGCAATTGCGACTTTACGAAAAGTATTGCGATGCGATGTTCCACGTCGCTTGCCGATTTTTAAAAGATCAAGCCGAGGCGGAAGACGCAATGCAGGAAGCGTTTATCACGGCTTTTTCAAAATTGCACCAATTCACGGGTGAATCGACTTTTGGCGCTTGGTTGAAAAAAATAGTGATCAACAAAAGTTTGGATTTTTTGAGGGCAAAAAAGATGAATTTGATCGCTCTGAACGAGCATGTTTTGGAAACGATCGAAGAAAACGAAGACTGGCAAGTAAGTGAATCCATAACGATGGAGCAAGTGAAAGCGGGAATTGAAAATTTGTCGGAAAAATATCGGTATCCGATAATGTTGTTTTTAATGGAAGGCTATGACCACGAGGAAATATCGGAAATTTTGAACATCACCGAAGTTTCTTCGCGCACCTTGGTACACCGAGGAAAAAAAATGTTGCAGAAAGAACTTAAAGAAAAACAATATGGCACAGGATCTTAGACAGTTGTTCAAAAACAACGAAAAGGAAAAAATGAAAAAACCGGCCAAAGGGCATCAAAAGAGGTTCGAACAGCGCTTGGACAAAAATTTTCATCCAACCGGAAACAATTGGTATTGGCTAAAAATCGCCGCAGTGTTCGTGGTGGTGCTCGGGATTGGGTATTTCGCTTTGAATCCTTTGCTCCAACCGGAAAAAGAGGTAAAAATTGCTGGACCGGAACCAGTTGAAAAAGCACAACCCAAAACGGAACCTGTTTATTTGAGCGACGTTTCGCCCGCTTACAAAAAAATCGAAGATTATTATTTGGCGACCATCCACACAGAATTAGCGCAACTGGACATCACCAAAGAAAACAAGGCCTTGATCGATTCGTTTATGGCGCAATTGGCGGAATTGGACGAAGAATACAAACGCCTGAACAAAGAGTTGCACGATGTTGGCGTGAACGAACAAACCGTGGCCGTGCTGATCGAAAATTTGAAATTGCGCTTGGATTTGCTGTTCAAACTCAAAAACAAATTGAACGAACTACAAAAAACTTCCTTGAAACAAACAAAAGGAAACAAAATTTAAAAAATCAAAAACGATGAAGACACTTATTTTTCAGGCCGTGTTGTTTGTATTGGCAAGTATCGGTTTTTACGGAACCCTTTCCGCACAGGAAAAAATTGAAAAAGCGAATGAAACTTTTTCGGTAAACGAAAATGTGACCATTGAAATCGACGCAAAATATACCACGCTCATTTTTGAAACGTGGAACAAAAACGAGGTGGAAGTGGAGGCTTTTATCGAAACTGAAAAGCTTTCGGAAGAGAAAAAACAGGATTTATTGGACACATGGAATTTGGAAATAGTGGGCAACAGTGAAAAAATAGCAATCACTTCCCAAGCAAACAATATGAATTTTCCGGGGGTTGCAGCTTTTGCCGGCTCGTTCAACGACGAAGATTTTGCGTTTGTACTTCCGGTCATGGAGAATATAGTAGCGCCGTTAATGACTGAAATGGCGGATATGCCCGTTTTGGAAGCTTCTTTTTATGAAAACCTGGGCAGTTTGAAATTTGACCACCAAGCCTATGAAGAAAAGGGCGAAGCCTATTTGAAAGAATACGAAAAGCAGATCGAAGAAAAATTCGGAGAGGATTTTGAACAAAAAATGGAAAAATGGGGCCAAAAATTGGAGCAACGGATGGAAGGCCAAAGCGAGGTGATGGAAAAACGCATGGAAGAATGGGGCGAACAATTCGCGAAAAGAATGGAAGCCCGCAGCAAACTTATCGAAGAACGCATGAAACAAATCCACGCGCGGAACGAGCAAATGAAGCAACGCCACAATCAACTGCAACAAATGGCCGCGAACGATCCAAATGTGCATTATTCCAGAACTGTTTCGACCACGCCCAACGGCGGGAAACAAGTGAAAATCGTTTACCAAGACAGTGATGTTTGGAGCTCGTCCGAAAATGTAAAACGAACTTTGGTGGTGAAAATACCCGAAAATGCGGTGTTGGATTTGCAAGTCCGCCACGGAAAGGTGAAATTGGAAAAGGTTGCCAATCTCACCGGCCGTTTGTCGCACACGCCTTTTACCGCTTCCGAAATCAACGGCAAAAACACGAAAATCCATGTTTCGTACGCGCCCGTGAACATTTCGGCGTGGAATTATGGCGTGCTCAATGTGAGCTATGTTTCCGATTGCAAAATCGAAACGGCGAAAAGCATTAAATTGTTGTCCAATTCCAGCGATGTGAACATCGAAAAATTGGAAAAAACCGGCATTCTTTCCGGTTCTTTTGGGAAACTGTCCATTTTGGAAGTGGGAAAGAATTTCGAAAACCTTCGCATCAATTTAGAAAACAGTGATTTGAGCTTGCAGTTGCCAGAAACCGCTTTTGATTTTAGCTACAGCGGTTCCCACAGCGACATTGATTTTCCGGAAGCCTTGAACGTGAAAACCCAAGAAAGCTACACTTCCAAGTTTATCAATGGATACTACAAATCCGAAAATAATTCTGGAAAAATCGCCATTGATGCGGAATTCAGCGATGTGGTTTTGAAAAAATAAAGTAGAATTGTTTCCTTTGCTTTTTGGCCCCGAATTTTCGGGGCTTTTTTGGTTGTATAAAATGAAATTCATCTAAAAAACGTAACTAATCAGTGTGTTTAAATGCTTATTTGACAAATATTTAATAACCGCAAAGGCGCCAAGAAAAAATACGCAAAGGACGCAAAGATTTGAAAAATCAGTTTGTAATACTTGGCGAACTTTGCATAAACTTTGCGATCTCTGCGGTTAAAAATTCTTATCTATCTATATTTCAAACAATTACATTAGGTTAGTTCAGACTGATTAGTTACAAAAAAACAGTAGCTTTGATATTAAGGAATTTTGGGGAAATGAAGCAAAAAAAATTCATCATTGATTTTGACAGCACCTTCACAAAAGTGGAAGCTTTGGACGTGTTGGCGGAAATTTCCTTGGCGGACGATCCCGAAAAAGAGGTGGTTTTGCAAGCAATAAAAAACATCACCGACCAAGGGATGACGGGCGCGATTTCGTTTCGCGAATCGCTCGAGAAAAGGGTGAAACTACTGAAAGCCCACAAAAAACACCTCGAGCCTTTGGTGGCGGCTTTGCGCGAAAAAGTTTCCACTTCGTTTGTGCGCAACAAAACTTTTTTTGAGGAACAAGCCGAAAACAGCTACATTATTTCCAATGGTTTCAAAGCGTTCATCGTTCCCATTGTGGAAGAATACGGCATCAAAAAAGAACATGTTTTTGCCAATACGTTTCAATTCGACCAAAAAGGAAACATTATCGGTTTCGACAAATCCAACGTGCTTTCTTCCAACAACGGAAAAGTTTCCCAATTAAAAAAAATAAACCTAAAAGGTGATGTTTATGTGATCGGCGACGGGTATACCGATTATGAAATTAAAAAAGCCGGATTGGCCGATAAATTCTATGCGTTCACTGAAAATGTTCAGCGCGAGAATGTAGTTGGAAAAGCGGATCACATCACCCCAAGTTTTGACGAATTTTTATACATCCACAAAATGAACAAAGTGATTTCCTACCCCAAAAACCGCATCAACGTATTGTTGTTGGAAAACATTCACCCCAATGCCTTGGGCATTATGGAAACGGAAGGTTATACCATTTCCACCCATTCGGGAGCAATGGACGAGGCCGAACTTTCCGAAAAAATAAAAGGGGTTTCCATTTTGGGGATCCGTTCCAAAACACAACTCACAAAAAAAGTGCTGGAAAATGCAGAACGACTCATCGCGGTGGGGTGTTTTTGCATTGGCACCAATCAAGTCGATTTGGAAAATTGCTTGAAGAAAGGGGTCGCGGTTTTTAACGCGCCCTACAGCAACACCCGTTCGGTGGTGGAATTGGCGATTGGTGAAATTATTTTATTGATGCGCAATTTGCCCGATAAAATTATGCAAATGCACCAAGGAAAATGGAACAAATCCGCAGCGGAAAGCCACGAAATACGAGGAAAAAAAATCGGGATTGTCGGCTATGGGAATATTGGCGCCCAGCTTTCGGTTTTGGCCGAGGCCTTGGGGTTCGATGTTTATTATTTTGATATTGTTGAAAAACTGGCTTTGGGAAATGCCAAAAAATGCAATTCGTTGCAAGAACTTTTGGAAAAAGCCGATGTAATAAGTTTACATGTCGATGGCCGAAAAGCAAATCACCACCTTATTGGGCCCAAAGAATTTCAAAAAATGAAAAACGGAGCAATTTTTTTGAACTTAAGTAGAGGTTCGGTGGTGGATATTGATGCACTTCAAGAAAACATTGCTTCCGGAAAAATAAAAGGGGCCGCGATCGACGTTTTTCCCGAAGAGCCCAAAACCAATCAAGAAATTTTTCGATCGCCGCTTCAAAATATGCCGAATGTCCTGTTGACACCACATATTGGGGGAAGCACCCAAGAAGCCCAAGAAAATATTGGAGATTTCACCTCTGGAAAAATCATTGAATACATCAACACCGGAAGCACCACCAACAGTGTCAATTTTCCCAACTTGCAATTGCCCATTTTGGAAAATGCCCATCGATTGATCCACATCCACGAAAATGTTCCGGGAATTTTGGCACACATCAACAATATTTTGGCCGAGCACAAAGTCAATATTGTCGGCCAATATTTAAAAACCAACGAAACCATCGGTTATGTGATCACCGATATTGACAAGGCTTATGATGAAACTTTGATAAAGGCCTTGAAAAAAATCAATGGAACCATCCGTTTTCGGGTGTTGTATTGATTGAATTTCGAAGGAACCGAACCGCGCTAAAAATCTTCCAAGAATAGATCGTACCTTTGCACCGCTTTTTAAAATTCGTACAAATCTGAAATTTTCATGCGCACAAAAACGAGGAAAAAGAACAAAATCAATGTGGTAACGCTCGGTTGCAGCAAAAACATCCACGATTCCGAGGTGTTGATGGGGCAATTGCGCGCCAACAACAAGGAAGTTGCACATGAAGAAGAAGGAAACGTGGTGGTGATCAACACCTGCGGGTTCATCAACAACGCCAAAGAAGAGTCGGTGAACACCATTTTGGAATATGTGGGTAAAAAAGAAGCCGGTTTGGTGGAAAAAGTGTTTGTGACCGGTTGCCTTTCCGAACGCTACAAGCCCGATTTGCAACAAGAAATCCCCGATGTGGACCAATATTTTGGAACTACGGAACTGCCTGCTTTGCTAAAAGCTTTGGGCGCCGATTACAAACATGAATTGATTGGCGAACGCTTGACGACAACCCCAAAAAATTACGCCTATTTAAAAATTGCCGAAGGTTGCGACCGTCCGTGTTCGTTTTGCGCCATTCCATTGATGCGTGGAAAACACAAATCCACCCCCATTGAAAATTTGGTGATCGAAGCCGAAAAATTGGCCGCGAACGGCGTGAAAGAATTGATTTTGATCGCGCAAGATTTGACCTATTACGGATTGGATTTATACAAAAAACGCAACTTGGCCGAATTATTGAAAGCCTTGGCAAAAGTGGAAGGGATCGAATGGATACGCATGCACTACGCTTTCCCGACCGGATTTCCTATGGACGTATTGGAAGTGATGAAAACCGAACCCAAAGTTTGCAATTACCTCGATATTCCGTTGCAGCACATTTCCGATTCGGTGTTGAAATCCATGCGCCGCGGAACCACGCACGAAAAAACCACCAAATTGTTGGAAGAATTTCGGAAAACCGTCCCGAATATGACAATTCGAACCACATTGATTGTTGGGTATCCGGGAGAAACCGAAGAAAATTTTCAAGAATTGAAAACTTGGGTGAAAGATATGCGTTTCGAGCGCTTGGGGTGTTTCACGTATTCGCACGAAGAAAACACACACGCCTATCAATTGGAAGACGACGTTTCCGAAGAAATCAAGCAAGCCCGCGCGAACGAGATCATGGAAATCCAATCGCAAATTTCATGGGAGTTGAACCAAGAAAAAATCGGGAAAACCTTTCGTTGTGCCATCGATCGTAAAGAAGGAAATTATTTTGTGGGTCGCACCGAATTCGATTCCCCCGATGTGGATAATGAAGTTTTGGTCGATGCTTCTCAGCATTATTTGAAAACCGGCGATTTTGCTACGATAAAAATTACCGAAGCATCTGATTTTGATTTGTACGGGGTTCCGGTTTGAATTTCAAGGACCAAGCACCAAATTCCAAATCCGCCAACTGGACGGGCAGGTCAAATTTCAAAAAATAAAAAAACGGGGGAAGCTTCGTGGGAATTGAACCCTAAAATCCAAACAAATAACTTCTACTTATCAAGAGGAACATATCTTTCTTTAATAATATCAAAATGGTGAAGTTGATGGCCAATTATGTTGAATCCCATTGCTAAAACAGACATTTCGTTGTTGTTGAACTTGCAATTTGTTTCCAATATTTGGTGGTTATATGATTCAAACATTGCTTTGGTGGCAAGGCGAACTGCTTTCAGTTCCGCAATTAATTGTTCTATTGATAATTCGTCAGCATTTGAATTTTGTCCCATAAGTTCGTGATCGTGCCCTACTGGAATAGTTCCTTCTTGGCGGGCAAAAAGCATCGTTCGGTAACACCAAATTCGTTCCCAATCAATCAAATGTTGCATTATTTTATTGATTGACCATTTGCCTTCTTCATAAACCTTTAATCCGATGCGGTTCAATTGTGCAACATCAATGGCATCAATTTGCTTCAAACTCTTGTTGAAGGCCACTTCAAGTTCAACATCTTCGCTCAAATTTATATAGTAGTCAAAATATTCAGGGAATTCCTTAATGTCAGATTTTTTCATTGTTCTCATTATTATTTCAATAATTGTGCTGTGGTAGGGGGCTAGTCTGTTGGTTTTACTGCCAACACGCGCATACCCGCAACCCGTTTACTCGAAACTCACTCCAACAAATCCGGTCGTTTGTCTTTGGTTCGTTCATAAGCTTTTTCTTCGCGCCAAGTTTCGATTTTCCCAAAATTGCCGCTGGTCAACACTTCCGGGACTTTCCAGCCTTTGTATTCCGCGGGGCGGGTATAAATTGGTGGGGCCAACAAATTGTCTTGAAAAGAATCGGTTAGGGCGGAGGTTTCGTTCCCCAAAACCCCGGGAAGTAAACGAATAATGGCATCGCAAAGCACGGCCGCGCCCAATTCACCGCCGGAGAGCACATAATCGCCGATGGAAATTTCACGTGTGACAAAATGGTCGCGCACGCGTTGGTCCACGCCTTTATAGTGTCCGCACAAAACAATCAGGTTTTTTTTCAACGAAAGTTGGTTGGCGATCGATTGGTTGAGGTTTTCGCCATCGGGGGTCATATAAATCACCTCGTCATAATCGCGTTGGGTTTTCAATTCGGAGATACATTTGTCGATGGGTTCGATCATCATCACCATTCCCGCACCGCCACCGAATTGATAATCGTCAATTTGTTTGTAATTGTCGGTGGTGTAATCGCGCAGGTTATGAAGGTGGATTTCCACCAAATCTTTTTCGATGGCCCGTTTCAAAATGGAAGCTTCGAAAGGACTTTTTAAAATATCCGGGACCACGGTGATAATATCAATGCGCATTGTTTTGATGGTTCATGGGCAAAAAGCAGAATTTATTTTTGCGCCATTTTTAATGACTTATTGCGTTCGTCTTGCAACATTCTTCCCATTTTTTGTTGTTTTTCCAAAGCGGTTTTTCGGTAAGCTTCGTATTCTTCTTCTATTTCTTGTTGGTTTTTTTGGGCTTCTTGGGTTTGGATATTGCTGTTTTTGAATTTATAGGCAAAAACCCCCAAGAATATTACAAGTATTAAAATAATGCACCACATAGTGGTTCGAAAAGTAGCTTTGTTCATCGGGATTCCCAAGAAAGCGATTTCGTTTTTGGCTTTGGTGGTGGCGCTTAGCTGATCTTGGGTTTTCTTCAAACTCGCTTTCAAACCGGAAATTTCCTTTTTCTGGGCCGCGATGTTTTTGTTAGCAAGATCGATTTCTTTTTCCAATTGTGAAATTTCCATATTGGTGTTTTTCTGCAATTCTTCCAACTTGGATTTTTTTACCACTTTGTAATCTTTATAACTGTTTGATTCATCCAACAATTCGTTGAACTGCTCATTTATTGTGGTTTTTTTGGAAGTTGCTTGTGCAAACGATGAGCTTGCGAACAGCAAGAAAAACAAGAAAAGTGAAATATTAAAAATAGTTTTCATGAATGCTTTTTTGAATTTTTAGATTGCTCAAAAGAAAAACGGCATGGAAGATGGGTTATTGTGGAATTTTTATATGAAATTTTGACCATTTCCCGAAAATGCAAAAATACTATTTTTTTGGAACGCCAACAACATAAAAAAAACCGCCTTGAAAAAGGCGGTGCTTTCTTGCAAATAAAAACTTTCGATCAATAGTAGGTGAACCTTCTGACTTTTGCGATGTATTTTGCCAAACGGATCACTTGGTGGCTGTAGCCATACTCATTGTCGTACCATACATAAAGAATCGCGTTTTTTCCGCCTGCATTTACAATGGTGGCTTTACTGTCATAAATCGATGGTGCCGAAGAACCAACGATGTCACTGGAAACCAATTCGTTGTCCAATGAATATTTGATCTGTTCCACCAAATCGCCTTCGAGCGCATATTTTTTTAATATGGAATTGACACCTTCCACGGAAGTTTCTTTTTCCAAGGTCAGGTTTAAAATCGCCAGCGAACCGTTTGGAACGGGGACACGGATGGCGTTCGAGGTCAATTTTCCTTCAAAAACGGGCAAAGCTTTTGCAACCGCTTTTCCCGCGCCAGTTTCGGTGATCACCATGTTCAAAGCCGCTGCGCGTCCGCGACGATATTTGCTGTGCATATTGTCCACCAAATTTTGATCGTTGGTGTAGGCGTGAATGGTTTCCAAGTGACCGTGCACAACACCCAATGAATCCTCAATGGCTTTCAAAACGGGCGTGATCGCGTTGGTGGTACAGGAAGCCGCGGAAAAAATATCAACTTTGTTGGGGTCGTGTTCTTTGTGGTTCACACCATGTACGATGTTTGGGACCCCTTTTCCGGGAGCGGTCAACAAAACTTTGCTCGCGCCTTTTGCGCTCAAATGTCTTTTTAACGCTTCTTCGTCTCGAAAAGCACCGGTGTTGTCAATTATTAACGCATCGTTGATGCCATAAACGGTATAATCGATGTCTTCCGGGTTGTTGGCGGAAATGATATGGACCGTGGTTCCGTTGATGATCAAATTGTTGTTTTTCGCATCGATCGAAACCGTTCCAGAAAAATCACCGTGAACTGAATCACTCCGTAGCAAAGCCGCCCTTTTTTCCAGTACGGTTTCGTCTATTTTTCCACGGGTGACGATGGCGCGCAAACGCAATTGGCTTCCTTTTCCGGTACGGGCCATCAATTCACGGGCGAGCAATCGACCAATTCGGCCAAAACCATACAACACCACATCTTTGGGTTTGATTTCATCGTATTTTTTTGCTTCCGAAAGTTTGTTGGCCACAAAAGCGGTGACGTTGCTGAATTTATCGTCTTCCAAATGATATTCATAGGTCAATTTTCCAATGTCCAATTTTGCGGGCGGAAGATCCAATGATTTTATGGCTTGCGCAATTTCCACAGAATCGAAAATCGAAATTGGTTTTTGTACAAATTCGCCCGCATATTCATGCAAATTAATGATTTCGCTGACGTTTCGGTCGATCAATTGGTTGCGAAAAAGTACCAGTTCAATGGCCTTGTCGTACCACAGATCGTTGATGGTTTTGATGAATTCGACCGTTGCTTTTCGTCGGTCCGCTTGAAAAGCCAGTTCTTTTTCGTAAACTTCGTTCTGCCCCATTTTTTTAAAATGTTATGTTGTGTTAAAGGTTTTAAAAGTTGGTGCAAAAGTATTCTTTTAAACCCTATTGGTGAAATTTTTACAACAAAAAAAGCCTTGCGTTTAAAATCATATGCAAGGCTTTTGGATTTTCGTGTTTAGGGTTTTTTTACCGAAAAACAAAGGTCTTTTTTTCCCCGTTCGGAACGGCGAAAGTAACGCTCAGCGGGTTTCTCGGATTTGCATTCCCGATCACTTCCCTTACATCGTCCACATTGTGCACTTTTTGTTGGTTGATTTCGGTGATAATGATTCCGATCAAATTTTCGTTTTCCATGGTCTGGTTCAGCGCTTTGCTGATTTTCACCCCGTTTTCAACCTGGCATTCCGCCAATTCTTCCGCGGAGGCGTTAGTGATTTCCAACCCAATTGCGGTAATTGCGAAACTTTCATATTCGATCAGTTTCACGGCGGTTTGGTTTTGTTCACCGTTTCTCAAAAATGTGACCGTAACTGTTTCGTTGGGATGTTTGGTATTTAGGTATCCGGTGAGATCGGCAAATTTGGTGATGCGGATATTGTCTATTTTTAAAATGACATCGCCTTTTTTCAATCCTGCTTTTTTGGCCCCGCTTTCAGCATCGATCCC
>DASSWG010000002.1:0-3672 GCA_035705295.1 Flavobacteriaceae bacterium | reverse complement strand
CAATATCGCAAAAATAAGTGTGGAAAACGGCACGGTCGAAATTTCGTGCTTGACCCGTTCTTCGGTGGAATCGAACAAAAACGATTTGGCGAACAGCTTGGTTTCCGCTTTTGAGCTCGGTGGTTTTGAAGTTGATCTTTCCGGTGAATATCCGGGCTGGAAGCCCAACCGCGATTCGGCTATTTTGAAAGTTTTGGACGAGTTGTACCAAAAAATAAACGGCGAAAAAGCACACATCGCCGCTTGTCATGCCGGATTGGAATGTGGGATCATCGGAAGCCACTATCCAAAAATGGACATGATTTCGTTCGGCCCCACCATTCGCGGGGCACATTCGCCCGATGAGCGCGCGAGTATTTCTTCCTTGCAAAAATTCTGGAAATTCGTGCAAGAGGTTTTAAAAAACATTCCGAAGAAATAATTCCGAGAAAAACCTGACAGGTTTAAGTATTGCTGCCTACTGCGACTGCCAACTGAACACTATTTTCTAGGGTGAAACTTCTCCATCACTTCCCGCAAATGTGCGCGGTCCAAATGCATGTAAATTTCAGTGGTGGTGATGCTTTCGTGGCCAAGCATTTGTTGGATTGCCCGCAAATTGGCGCCGTTTTCCAATAAATGCGTCGCAAACGAATGTCGAAAAGTGTGTGGACTGATATTTTTTCGCAAGCCCGCTTTTTCCGCCAATTGCTTGATGAGCGTGAAAATCATGGCGCGCGTCAATTGTTTACCACGGCGGTTCAAAAACAAGGTATCGCGAAATTTGTTCGGAATTTCCATGTGGTTGCGGGTACCGGTTTTGTAGAGCAAAATATATTTTTGGGTAAGTTCGCCGATGGGCACAAACCGCTGTTTATCACCTTTTCCGGTAACTTTGATAAAACCTTCCTCAAAAAACAAATCCGAAAGCCGCAAATGGGTCAACTCGGAAACCCGCAAACCACAACCGTACAAAGTTTCGATGATGGCTCGGTTGCGTTCTCCTTGAGGTTTACTCAAATCAATGTGTGCAATAAGTATGTCAATTTCTTTCGTGGAGAGCGTGTCGGGGAGTTTTCTTGCAATTTTCGGGGTTTCGATCAGTTCCAAGGGGTTGGTTTTGCGGTAACCTTCAAATATCAAGTATTCAAAAAAACTGCGCAACCCGGAAATAATACGCGATTGCGAGCGTTCGTTCACCACTTTTGCGATTTCGCGGACAAATTGTTGAATTTCTTCTTGCGCAATGGAAACAGGCGAAATTTCGATTTGGTATTCTTCCAAAAACCGGATCAATTTTTGGATATCGTAGGAATAATTTTCGATGGAATTGACCGCCAATCCGCGCTCAATGCGGAGGTAACTTTGATAATCGGCAAGGGCTTGGCTCCATTTCACCCTGTAAAAATACCGAATTCCATTAAGAGAACTTTAGTTTTTGCTTGGCAATTTTTAGGAAACGTCCCCCATACATTTGTACCGAACCAAAAAACAAACAACTATGAAAAAAGTAGGTTTATTTGCAATCTTGACGGTATTTTCCGTTGCGTTTGCCCAAGCTCAAAATCCTTCGGATTTAATCCAATTTGGTGCAAAAGGTGGGGTCAATTTTTCCACGATCACCGGAGATGGTTTTGAAAACCCGAGTTCGCGAACCGGTTTTCATGCGGGGTTTGTAATAGAAATGCCCGTGAACGACCGGTTTTCAATTCAACCCGAAATTTTGTATTCCAACAAAGGGTTCACATCGGAAGGCACAATTGCCGGAACCGATTACGAAGCGGAATATAAAATGGATTACATCGATATTCCCATCATGGCCAAAATTTACCTCTTGAACGGATTGAACCTGCAGGTGGGGCCACAAATTGGTTTCCGCATCAACGAAGAAGTGGAATACAACACCGATTTGGGCGATGCCGTCGATGAATTTGATTCGGACGAAAACGACATCGGTTTTGGCATTGGCGCCGGTCTTGGCTACAAATTCGCGAGTGGGTTTTTTATCCAAGGCCGTTACAACTATGGATTTACGGAAATTTACCCGGACAGCGAATCGCACAATTCCGTGATCCAAGCAGGTGTTGGGTTTATGTTTTAAAAAATTGAAATTAATGTTGAACAAAAAGGCCGTTACCCGCGGTCTTTTTTGTTTGCTTTTGGGAAAGATTTTCGATAAACTTTAAGATAGTTTTATCAGAAATAATATGCCCTACGACTTTAATTGACGTTATATTTGGGCATAAACCAATAAAATATAACAGTATGAAACGAGCAACTTTGGCATTTTTGGCAATTTTCTTTATTGCTTATTCGGGTTCTTCACAAGAGCTTGATTTGGGACTAAAAGCAGGCGCGAACTTCGCCAACATAAACGGTGCTGATGATTTTAATTATGATTCAAAAACCGGATTTTTGGCGGGCGCTTTTTTTGCGGTAAAATTCAACGACAAATTTGCAATCCAGCCCGAGCTTTTGTACTCGCAACAAGGAGCCGATTTCGATTTGGGCGAATTCGACCTTAGTTATGTGAACGTACCGATTATTTTAAAATATTATTTGGTGAAAGGGCTGAATATACAAGTTGGCCCTCAATTTGGATTTGTGGTCGATGACAATCTCGGAGAGATTTTTGATGATTTTGACAACAACGATTTCGATACTTCCGGCGTGGTCGGTTTGGGCTATGATTTTCCTTTTGGAATTCGCCTCGATGCCCGCTATAATTTTGGGCTGACCGAAATCAGTGACAATGGCGGAAAAAATTCGGTGGTTTCGTTGGCCGTTGGATTTTCTTTCTTGTAAATAAAACATTGCCAAGAAATTAAATTTTAAAAAATACACAATTCTTAAAAACCGCTTATTTTGAGCGGTTTTTTTGTGATTTTGTCGATGATATTAAAATATTGCTTAAATTTGCGGAATAAATCTAAAACTAATTTTATCATGAAAAAAGGATTGTTAATTGCCGCGATCGCGGTTTTTGGGTTCACTAGCGCAAATGCGCAAGAAACTTCCAATGGTGGTTTTGCACAAGGAGATCTTTTCATTTCCGGTGCGGTAGGTTTTGGCTCTCAAAAAACAGGAGATGCGAAAACAAACAGTTTCGAAATTGCCCCGCGATTGGGGTATTTTGTTTCTGAAAACATTGCTGTTGGTATAGCTTTGGGTTATCAAAATTCCAAAAGTGAAGATGCTTTGGGAAATGAAACCGAAGATATTTCCACATTGGCTTTGGGCGCTTTCGGGCGGTATTATTTTATGCCTGCAAATCAATTTTCATTGTTTGGCCAATTGGGAGTGGAGTACCTTTCGACCGAGTACAATATAGCAGATGTTAAAGTGTCTGGTTTTGGGGCATCACTTGCACCTGGGATCAGCTATTTTGTATCCAACAATTTTGCTTTGGAAGCCACTTTCGGAATCTTGGGCTACAGCACGGTCGAACCCGACGGAGGCGAATCTACCGATACTTTTCAATTTGGTGTGGATATGAACGACATCAATTTTGGGATCGTTTACAAGTTCTAATCGGACTTCACACTTATAATTTAAAAGCGAAAACTTTCGGGTTTTCGCTTTTTGTTTTAAAAACTTATCTTTACAGGTATGAAAATCATGATCATCAACGGGCCCAACCTCAATATTTTGGGGAAACGCGAGCCGCAGCTGTACGGAAATTTGTCGTTTACC
>DASSWG010000001.1:0-10392 GCA_035705295.1 Flavobacteriaceae bacterium | reverse complement strand
CGTCAAATAGGAAACCGGGAATTTTTCATAGCCTTTGACAATGATCTCATCTATTTTTCGGGTTTTCGAAGAGACGCTTTTCAAATGTGCCGTTAAGGTGTCTTTTTTCCCTTTTTGAATGGCTTCCAATTGTAAATAGCTAAAAGGCTGTCCTCGGTTTGCGATTTGTTGGTTCAAAAAAATCAGCACATCTTCAACGTTTCCGAACGGAACAACAAAGTAATTGGGTCGAAGTTTGATTGTCAAATTTTTCAGCATTCTTGTTTCCAAAGGCAAGGTTTCGTAGTGCACTTTGAGCCAACGATATTTTTTCCCTAGAAAAACAAGCCCGGTGTACAAGCTGTCGTTTATTTTTTTTGGAGGAAAAACTTCCGCATCCACAAACCCCATTTTTTGAACCCGTTGAAAAACCGAATCGATTTCTTTGGAAAGATCGTTATAGGAAATGTGGATCTTGACGTAGCCCAACGAATCGATCACTGCGGTTTCGAGGCTGTCTTTTCCTTGAATTTCAAGCTGCAGGTTTTGCCCTTTTCCCGCAAAGGAAAAAAGTGTACATATAATAAGGACAAGCATGTATTTTTTTGAACCGGCCAAAATCGAACTATTGTTGGGCTAAACTAACGCAAAAAACAGGGATTTAATGCGGTGTGGATTTAAATTTTCAATTCTTCTTGAAAATTAATTGGCGATCGCTTGAAAATATAAAATAAATTTCTACATTTGCAAACCCTTAAAAAGAGGGTTTTTTAGTTAACATAATAGTGTAAAAGAAATTATGCCAACAATTTCACAATTAGTACGAAAAGGAAGAAGCACCATTACCAAGAAGAGTAAATCGGCTGCTTTGGACTCGTGCCCCCAAAAACGCGGGGTTTGTACACGTGTTTACACCACTACGCCCAAAAAACCAAACTCGGCGATGCGAAAAGTTGCCAGGGTAAGGTTGACCAACGGGAAAGAGGTGAACGCGTACATTCCGGGCGAAGGGCACAACCTCCAAGAGCACTCGATAGTATTGGTCAGGGGCGGAAGGGTAAAAGATTTGCCAGGAGTTCGGTACCACATTGTTCGGGGCGCGCTCGACACCGCAGGGGTCGATGGCCGCACCCAGCGCAGGTCCAAATACGGAGCAAAAAAACCTAAGAAGTAAATGAGTTAAGAGTTAAGAGTTAAGAGTTATGGGTAATTTTCCTAACGCTTAACACCTAACACCTAACTTCTAACACAAAGAGAAATGAGAAAAAAACAGGCAAAAAAAAGACCTCTTTTACCGGATCCAAAATTCAACGATCAGTTGGTGACGCGTTTCGTCAACATGATGATGTGGGACGGTAAAAAATCAGTGGCCTTTAAAGTATTCTACGATGCAATTGCGATCGTGGAAGAGAAAAAACAAGACGACGAAAAAACCGCTTTGGAGGTTTGGAAAGACGCTTTGTCAAACGTGATGCCGCATGTAGAAGTGCGAAGCCGTCGCGTTGGGGGCGCAACTTTTCAAATCCCGAACCAAATCCGGCCCGACCGCAAAGTGTCAACGGCCATGAAGTGGTTGATCTCTTTCGCGCGCAAGCGAAACGAAAAATCAATGGCCGCCAAATTGGGCGCAGAAATTCTCGCCGCTTACAAAGAAGAAGGAGCGGCCGTTAAGAAAAGGATGGACACCCACAAAATGGCGGAAGCAAACAAAGCATTCTCTCATTTTAGATTCTAGGTTATAGATGTGTAGATGTTGAGATTATTTTCATTGACAACATTATACAACATACATTATACAATATACATTTCAGAATGGCACAAAGAGATTTAAAATTTACAAGAAATATAGGAATTGCCGCGCACATCGATGCCGGTAAGACCACCACCACCGAGCGGATTCTGTATTATACCGGGATCAGCCATAAAATTGGGGAGGTGCACGATGGCGCCGCCACAATGGACTGGATGGAGCAAGAACAAGAACGCGGCATCACCATTACTTCTGCGGCTACGCACTGTAAATGGATGTACCGCGATCAAGAATTCACGGTGAATATTATTGACACTCCCGGCCACGTGGATTTCACTGTGGAAGTGGAGCGTTCCTTGCGCGTATTGGACGGCGTTGTTGCTTTGTTCAGCGCGGTTGATGGTGTTGAGCCACAATCTGAAACCGTTTGGAGGCAAGCCGACAAATACAAAGTTCCACGTTTGGGCTTTGTCAACAAAATGGACCGTCAAGGCGCCGATTTTTTTAACGTTTGCCGACAAGTGCGGGAAATGTTGGGTGGAAATCCCGTTCCGTTGCAAGTGCCCATCGGTGATGAAATTGATTTTAAAGGTGTGGTCGATCTGATTTCCAAAAAAGCGATTATTTGGAACGATGAAGACCAAGGGATGACTTACGAAACCATCGATATTCCTGCAGAATTGGAAGCCGATGTCAACAAATACCGTGCAGAATTGGTAGAAGCCGTTGCCGAATATGACGAAGCTTTAATGGAAAAATTCTTCGAAGACGAAGATTCCATCACCGAAGACGAAATTATTGCCGCATTGCGCGCAGCGACCATCGATATGTCCATCATTCCAATGATGTGCGGGTCCGCTTTCAAAAACAAAGGCGTGCAAGCCATGTTGGATGCCGTGATGCGTTATTTGCCTTCGCCGGTCGATATTGATGCGATCGTTGGGGTGAACCCCGAAACCGGAGAAGAAGAAAGCCGTAAACCAAACGTGGAATCTCCTTTTGCCGCGTTGGCATTCAAAATCGCGACCGACCCGTTTGTGGGCCGATTGGCGTTTTTCCGAACCTACTCCGGAACCTTGGATGCCGGTTCGTATGTTTTGAACAACCGTTCCGGGAAAAAAGAACGCATTTCAAGAATGTACCAAATGCACTCCAACAAACAAGAACCGATCGATAAAATCGAGGCTGGTGATATTGGTGCCGCAGTTGGTTTCAAAGATATAAAAACAGGCGATTCCCTAACCGATCTGAAACATCCGATCGTGTTGGAATCCATGTCGTTCCCTGCGCCGGTGATCGGTATTGCTGTTGAGCCAAAAACCAAGGCCGACGTGGACAAAATGGGAATGGCATTGGCGAAACTTGCCGAAGAAGATCCAACTTTTGTTGTGAAAACCGATGAAGCATCCGGTCAAACCATTATTTCCGGAATGGGTGAACTTCACCTCGAAATTTTGGTCGATCGATTGAAAAGGGAATTCAAAGTGGAAGTCAACGAAGGCGAACCACAAGTAGAATATAAGGAAGCGGTGACCAAAACCGCAGGCCATCGCGAAGTGTACAAAAAGCAATCTGGTGGTCGTGGAAAATTCGGGGACATTGTTTTCGAAATGGGTCCTGCGGACGAAGATTTTGAAGGAGAAGGCTTGCAATTTGTCGATGAAATCAAAGGAGGTCGAATTCCGAAAGAATTTATTCCTTCCGTAGAAAAAGGCTTTAAAGAATCCATGAAAAACGGCCCGTTGGCAGGTTTCCAAATGGATAGTTTAAAAGTAACCTTGAAAGATGGATCGTTCCACCCGGTGGATTCTGATCAACTTTCCTTTGAACTCGCTGCCAAAATGGGTTACCGAGCTGCTGCAAAAGGAGCTGGAGCCATTATTTTGGAGCCGATCATGAAAATTGAAGTGGTGACCCCGGAAGAAAATATGGGCGATATTGTTGGCGATTTGAACCGAAGAAGGGGGCAAGTAAACGATATGTCGGACCGATCAGGGGCAAAAGTGATCAAAGCCGAAGTGCCACTTTCCGAAATGTTCGGGTATGTGACCACATTGAGAACATTGTCTTCGGGTAGGGCGACTTCCACAATGGAATTCTCGCACTACGCCGAAACCCCATCCAATATTTCCGAAGAAGTAATCAAAGCAGCCAAAGGAGCAAACGATTAACACCAAGCAACTATGAGCCAGAAAATCAGAATAAAACTAAAATCCTACGATCACAACTTGGTGGACAAATCTGCGGAGAAGATCGTGAAAACCGTGAAAACTACCGGAGCGGTGGTGACTGGGCCAATTCCATTGCCAACCCACAAAAAATTGTTCACCGTTTTGCGTTCACCGCACGTGAACAAAAAAGCACGCGAGCAGTTCCAGTTGAGTTCCTATAAAAGGTTGCTCGATATCTACAGTTCGTCGTCAAAAACCATCGATGCATTGATGAAGTTGGAATTGCCCAGCGGAGTTGAAGTGGAGATCAAAGTGTAATTCTGAATTCAGAATTTTCGAAATGTCCGGAGCTGCGAGCGAAGGAAAAACGGAAAAGTAGAAACGCAATATTTTGCGTTTCGAAAAAGACACAACGTGTCAAAACATAGCGAGGGTTTGAAGGTTTTAAACCCTTTTTTTATAAATTGATGTTCGGTGAGCAGTTGCCGAGTATTCGAACAATCAAAAATCAACTGCACAATTTAATAACGGAGGAAAGATAATTTTTTGGAGCGTCTAAAATCTAATATCTCAAATCTTAAATCTAATAATTAATATTATGTCTGGGTTAATTGGAAGAAAAATCGGCATGACCAGTATCTTCGACGAGAACGGGAAAAACATTCCCTGCACCGTGATCGAAGCTGGACCTTGTGTCGTTACCCAAGTCAGAACCGAAGAGGTTGACGGGTACAAAGCCCTTCAACTTGGTTTCGATGACAAAACCAGCAAACGTACCACCAAAGCGGCCGAAGGTCACTTTAAAAAAGCAGGTACGGCTGCCAAGAAAAAAGTCGTCGAGTTCCAAGGATTTGAAGGAGAGCACAAATTGGGTGACAACATCACCGTGGAAGAATTTCAAGAAGGAGAGTTTGTCGATGTGGCAGGTACTTCCAAAGGAAAAGGTTTCCAAGGTGTTGTAAAACGCCATGGTTTTGCAGGGGTTGGTCAAGCCACCCACGGGCAGCACAACCGTTTGCGGGCGCCGGGTTCCATTGGGGCAGCGTCTTATCCGGCACGCGTTTTCAAAGGAATGCGCATGGCGGGCCAAATGGGAAATGAACGCGTAACGATTCAAAACCTAAAGGTGTTGAAAATAGTTCCCGAAAAGAATTTGCTAGTGGTCAAAGGATGTGTTCCGGGCCATAAAAACGCTTATGTAATTATCGAGAAGTAATGAAGGTAACTGTAATAGATATCAAAGGAAAAGAAACAGGGAGAAAGGCAGACCTTTCTGATGCTGTTTTTGGAGTAGAGCCGAACAACCACGCGGTATATTTGGACGTGAAACAATACTTGGCAAACCAGCGCCAAGGAACCCACAAAGCCAAAGAACGTGCCGATATTGCAGGGAGCACCCGCAAAATCAAAAAACAAAAAGGAACCGGAACCGCCCGTGCAGGGAGCATCAAGTCGCCAATTTTCAAAGGCGGCGGAAGGGTTTTTGGTCCACGGCCGCGCAACTATGGTTTCAAATTGAACAAAAACCTTAAACGATTGGCCCGCCGTTCGGCATTGAGCCAAAAAGCAAACGAAAAAGCAATCATCGTTGTGGAAGATTTTGATTTCGATTCACCGAAAACAAAAAATTTCACCCAGGTTTTGAAAAGCCTTGGCGTTGAAGACAAAAAATCCTTGTTCGTGTTGGGAGAGTCAAATAAAAATGTATATTTGTCATCTCGCAATTTGAAAAAGTCGGAGGTTGTAAACTATTCAGAATTAAACACTTACAAAATTCTGAACGCTAAAAATTTGGTATTGACCGAAGGCTCTTTGAAAGGAATTGAAACAAATTTGAGCAAATAAACGCTATGAGCATCTTAATAAAACCTATTATTACGGAAAAAGCCACTAATGATAGCGAGTTGAGAAACCGCTTTACGTTTATGGTGAACAATAAAGCGAACAAAATCGAAATCAAAGACGCGGTGGAAGCCGCCTACGGGGTTTCGGTCACCAAAGTTCGCACAATGAACGTCCGCCCGGACCGCAAAACCAAGTTTACAAAAACGGGTGTGGT
Source organism: Flavobacteriaceae bacterium (assembly GCA_035705295.1). Taxonomy (GTDB): domain Bacteria; phylum Bacteroidota; class Bacteroidia; order Flavobacteriales; family Flavobacteriaceae; genus DASSWG01. Next base: position 4,433 of record DASSWG010000001.1, on the reverse strand, counting down.
CACTGGTAAAACAAGCGCTTACAAAAAAGCAATTGTACAGGTGGCGGAAGGGGACACAATTGATTTATACACTAATCTTTAAGACGAAACAATGTCGGTTAGAAAATTAAAACCAATTACCCCAGGTCAGCGATTTAGAGTAGTGAACGGGTTTGACGCCATCACTACTGACAAGCCGGAGAAAAGCTTGCTTGCTCCGAAAAAACGATCTGGAGGTAGAAACAGTCAAGGAAAAATGACCATGCGCTACATTGGCGGCGGTCATAAGAAACGTTATCGTATCATCGATTTCAAACGCGACAAGCACGGAATTCCTGCAACGGTCGCTTCCATTCAGTACGATCCGAACAGAACTGCTTTTATCGCTTTGTTGAATTATCAAGACGGCGAAAAAAGGTACATCATTGCCCAAAACGGACTTCAAGTCGGGCAAAACATCACTTCCGGTGAAACCGGGATTGCTACCGAAATCGGAAACGCGATGCCTTTATCCCAAATTCCTTTGGGAACCATCATTTCCTGTATTGAATTGCGCCCCGGGCAAGGAGCTGTGATGGCCCGAAGTGCTGGTGCATTTGCCCAATTGTTGGCAAGGGAAGGAAAATATGCCACGGTGAAATTGCCCTCGGGCGAAATCAGAATGGTATTGGTAACTTGTATGGCCACTATCGGAGCGGTTTCCAACAGCGAACATCAATTGTTGGTTTCCGGAAAAGCCGGTAGAAGCAGATGGCTTGGAAGAAGGCCACGTACCCGACCTGTGGTGATGAACCCTGTGGATCATCCAATGGGCGGTGGTGAAGGAAAATCTTCCGGAGGTCACCCAAGATCTAGAAAAGGATTGCCTGCAAAAGGTTATAGGACCCGTTCCAAAACCAAAGCGAGCAACAAGTATATTGTAGAACGTAGAAAGAAATAAGAAAATATGGCACGCTCATTAAAAAAAGGACCTTACGTTCATTATAAATTGGAAAAGAAAGTTGCTCAAAATGTTGAGTCCAAGAAAAAATCAGTGATCAAAACCTGGTCCAGGGCCTCGATGATCACCCCTGATTTTGTAGGCCAAACCATTGGCGTTCACAACGGAAGACAGTTCGTACCGGTTTTCATCACCGAAAACATGGTCGGCCACAAGCTCGGCGAATTTTCGCCAACACGCTCGTTCCGTGGACATACTGGAGCTAAAAACAAAGGTAAAAAATAAGCTATGGGAGTTCGTAAAAGAGAAAGAGCAGAGCAAATCAAAGAAGCCAAAAAAGACTTGGCTTTCGCAAAGTTGAACAACTGCCCAACTTCGCCCCGAAAAATGCGCCTTGTTGCGGATTTGGTACGCGGTGAAAATGTGGAAAAGGCACTTCATATCTTGAAATTCAGTTCAAAAGAAGCTTCGCGCCGATTGGAAAAACTATTGATTTCGGCCATTGCCAACTGGCAGGCCAAAAACGAAGACGCCAATATGGAAGAAGCGGAATTGTTCGTGCAAGAAATACGTGTGGACAGCGGCACTATGCTGAAACGTCTTCGCCCCGCACCACAAGGCCGTGCGCACAGAATTAGAAAAAGGTCCAACCATGTCACTTTAGTGCTTGGGGCCAAAAACAATACACAAAGCTAAGATATGGGACAGAAAACAAATCCAATCGGAAACAGGCTTGGTATCATTAAAGGTTGGGAATCCAACTGGTACGGAGGAAACGACTACGGCGACAAATTGGCCGAAGATGACAAGATCAGAAAGTATGTGCATGCACGTTTGTCGAAAGCCAGCGTTTCAAGGGTAATTATCGAACGTACTTTGAAATTGGTGACCATTACCATCACCACCGCAAGACCCGGAATAATTATCGGAAAAGGTGGTCAGGAAGTGGACAAGTTGAAGGAAGAGCTCAAGAAAATCACGGACAAAGAAGTCCAGATCAATATTTTTGAGATCAAACGTCCTGAACTCGATGCACATTTGGTCGGAGCAAGCGTTGCCCGTCAAATCGAAAACCGTATTTCCTACCGTCGTGCCATCAAAATGGCTATCACCGCCGCAATGCGGATGAACGCGGAAGGAATAAAAATACAAATCGCAGGTCGTTTGAACGGTGCCGAAATGGCCCGGGAAGAATCGTACAAAGATGGACGTATCCCATTGTCAACCTTCAGGGCCGATATTGATTATGCATTGGTCGAAGCTCAAACCACTTATGGAAAACTGGGCGTTAAAGTGTGGATTATGAAAGGGGAAGTTTATGGCAAACGCGACCTTTCCCCACTAGTGGGAATGTCCACCAAAAAACAAGGTGGGAAATCCGGAGCCGGACGAGGCGGAAACAAATCACGCCGCAGAAAGTAATTTTTTAAAGAAAGAAAAATGTTACAGCCTAAAAGAACAAAATACCGCAAGCAGCAAAAAGGCCGCATGAAAGGGATCGCCGCACGAGGACATCGCCTTTCCAACGGAACTTTCGGTATCAAATCAATGGACACCAGTTTTGTCACTGCAAGGCAAATCGAAGCAGCGCGTATCGCCGCGACCCGTTATATGAAAAGGGAAGGATCTTTGTGGATCAAAATTTTCCCGGACAAGCCCATTACCAAAAAACCATTGGAAGTACGGATGGGTAAAGGAAAAGGAGCCGTGGAATATTGGGTGGCCCGCGTATTGCCCGGAAGAATGCTTTTTGAAGTAGGAGGCGTTCCGCAGGAAGTGGCAAAAGAAGCATTGCGACTTGCCGCGCAAAAATTGCCGGTAAAAACAAAATTCGTTGTTGCGAGGGATTATCAAGAATAATTTTTGAAGATATTACGATTATGAAACAATCAGAAGTAAAAGCAATGTCCGATACGGAATTGCAAGAAGCACTTGATAGGTCCAAAAAATCCTATTCCGATTTGAAAATGGCCCATGCGGTGACCCCTTTGGAAAACCCGATGGAACTGCGGACCGCTAGAAAATCCATAGCACGAATTGCAACGGAATTAACTAAAAGGGAATTACAATAATTCTTACGATGGAAAAAAGAAATTTAAGAAAAGAGCGTATTGGTGTTGTCACGAGCAACAAAATGATGAAATCGATCGTCGTTTCGGAAGTGAAAAAAGTGAAACACCCCATGTACGGAAAATTCGTTTTGAAAACGAAAAAATACGTGGCGCACGACGAAACAAACGACTGCAATGAGGGCGATACCGTGAAGATCATGGAAACCCGGCCTTTGAGCAAATCCAAAACATGGCGGTTAGTAGAAATCATTGAAAGAGCAAAATAATGGTACAACAAGAGTCTAGATTAAAGGTGGCCGACAATACCGGGGCAAAAGAAGTTTTGACCATCCGGGTGCTGGGCGGCACAAAAAGAAGGTACGCATCCGTTGGCGACAAAATTGTGGTCAGCGTGAAAGAAGCTTCCCCAAACGGAGGAATCAAAAAAGGGGCTGTTTCCACGGCCGTTGTTGTTCGTACCAAAAAAGAAGTTCGACGACCTGATGGATCTTACATCCGTTTTGACGACAACGCCTGTGTTCTTTTGAACCCAACTGGCGAAATGCGCGGAACACGTGTTTTCGGACCCGTGGCGAGGGAACTTCGCGACAAACAATTTATGAAAATTGTATCATTGGCACCAGAGGTGCTTTAATACAGGAAAAATGACAAAGCTTAAAATAAAATCGGGAGACAAAGTGCGCGTGACCGCCGGCGACCATAAAGGCGAGGAAGGAAAAGTGCAAATGATCTTCACGGACAAGAACAAAGCAATTGTGGAAGGCGTGAACATGATTTCGAAACACGAAAAACCAAGCGCTTCCAACCCACAGGGCGGAATTGTGAAAAAAGAAGCCCCGATCCACATTTCCAACCTTTCGCTGATCGACAAAAAAGGAAACGCGACACGGGTGGGGTATCGAACCGAAGACGGAAAAAAAGTGAGGTTTTCCAAAAAAACCAATGAAGTAATATAGTTATGAGCTACGTACCCAGACTTAAACAAGAATACAAGGAGCGCATTATGCCGGCTCTTACCGAGGAGTTCAGCTACGGTAACAAAATGCAAGTTCCCCAGCTGACCAAAATTGTGGTAAGCAAGGGAGTTGGCGCAGCGGTGGCCGATAAAAAATTGATCGACCACGCGGTAGAAGAATTGACGACCATCACCGGGCAAAAAGCGGTTTCAACCATTTCCAAAAAAGATGTCGCTTCGTTCAAGTTGCGAAAAGGAATGCCCATCGGTGCCAAAGTTACTTTGCGCGGGGAACGCATGTACGAATTTTTGGACCGGTTGGTCACCACGGCACTTCCACGTGTCCGCGATTTCCAAGGAATAAAAGCTACCGGTTTTGACGGCAGGGGAAATTATAACCTCGGCATTACCGAACAAATTATTTTCCCGGAAATCAACATCGACAAAGTGAACCGCATTTCCGGAATGGACATCACTTTTGTGACCA